>NZ_JBIVJB010000052.1:0-33944 GCF_044750025.1 Pseudomonas sp. NPDC088885
GCAGGCCGGCGATCATCGCCGCTGCCATATCAACGTTGTATTCCTTGGCGCCGGTGCTGGTGTTGACCAGGTTGTTCAGCGCTACCGTGATCGGTTGCGAATCACCGCTGGAGAACACCACACCGAACAGGAAGTCGTTCCAGATCTGGGTGAATTGCCAGATCAGGCAGACCATGATGATCGGCGTCGACATCGGCAGAATGATGCGGCGGAAAATCGTGAAGAAACCCGCGCCATCCAGACGTGCGGCTTTCACCAGCGCATCCGGAATGCTCACGTAGTAGTTCCGGAAGAACAGCGTGGTGAACGCCAGACCGTAAACCACGTGGATAAATACCAGGCCGGTGGTGGTGCTCGCCAGGCCCATTTTGCCGAGGGTGAACGAGGCCGGCAGCAGCACGGTCTGGAACGGCAGGAAGCAGCCGAACAACAGCAGGCCAAAGAACAACTGCGAACCACGGAAGCGCCAGAACGACAGCACATAACCGTTCAACGCACCGATACCGGTGGAGATGATCACGGCTGGAACGGTGATCTTGATCGAGTTCCAGAAGTAACCGTCAACCGTGGCCCAGGCCTTGACCCAGCCGATGCCGCTGACCACGGTCGGCCAGCTCAACAGGTTGCCGGTGCTGATGTCTTCCGGGGTCTTGAAGCTGGTCAGCAACATCACCACCAGCGGCACCAGATACAGGAACACCGCGAAAATCAGCACCGCGTAGATCGCGATGCGACTCAGGCTGATAGCAGGTTTGGCAGCGAGACTAGTCATTGCGCTTGGTCCTCAGCTCGGAATACAGGTAAGGCACGATGATCGCGAGGATCGCGCCGAGCATCAGAATCGCACTGGCCGAGCCCATGCCCATCTGGCCGCGACTGAAGGTGAAGGAATACATGAACATCGCCGGCAGGTCGGAGGAATAACCCGGGCCACCGGCGGTCATCGCCGCGACCAGGTCGAAGCTCTTGATCGCGATGTGCGCCAGAATCATCACGGCACTGAAGAACACCGGACGCAGACTTGGCAGCACGACTTTCCAGTAGATCATCGGCATGCTCGCGCCATCGATCTGGGCGGCACGGATGATCGATTGATCAACGCCACGCAGGCCGGCGAGGAACATCGCCATGATAAAGCCCGAGGCTTGCCAGACAGCAGCGATCACCAGGCAATACACCACGCGATCAGGGTCGATCAGCCAGTCGAGACGGAAGCCTTCCCAGCCCCAGTCACGCAACAATTTGTCCAGGCCCATGCCCGGGTTGAGCAGCCATTTCCATGCGGTACCGGTGACGATCATCGAGAGCGCCATCGGGTACAGGTAAATGGTGCGGATAAAGCCTTCGCGACGGATGCGCTGGTCGAGGAACACCGCCAGCAACACGCCGATCACCAGAGTGATACCGATAAACATGCCGCCGAACACCGCGAGGTTTTTGCTCGCGACCCACCAGCGATCGTTGTCGAACAACCGCGCGTATTGCGCCAGACCGGCCCACTTGTAGTTGGGCAGGAACGTCGAGGTGGTGAACGACAACACGAACGTCCACAGGATGTAGCCATAGAAGCCCACCAGAACGATGAACATGCTCGGCGCCAGCACCAGTTTTGGTAGCCAGCGCTGCAATGCATCGAACGGCGAGGCCTTGCTGAACACAGCAACAGAACTCATGGGGAAATCCAGTACAGGGAATAAAAACTACAGTGAGATCCCTTGTGGGAGCGAGCCTGCTCGCGAATGCGGTGTGTCAGTCGACGGATGGAGCAACTGACACAACGCCTTCGCGAGCAGGCTCGCTCCCACAGGAGAAGCCTGCGCTACCGACGCTTATTTGGACGACTTGATCGCTGCGCCGAGTTTCTTGGCGGTGTCGGCCGGGTCGGCTTTCGGATCGTTGATGTAGTTGGTCACGACATCAAAGAACGCGCCTTGCACGGCCAGCGTGGTCGCCATGTTGTGCGCCATGCTTGGTTGCAGGCCGCCGGATTTGGCGTCAGCCAGGAAGTCTTTGGCAGCGGTCTGTGCGCAGGAGTCGAAGCCCAGCGCTTCCATGTTGTTCAACATGTCGTTGCGAACCGGGATCGAGCCTTTGTTGATGCTGAAGACTTTCTGGAAGTTTTCACCCAACACGACTTTGGCGATGTCTTTCTGACCGGCCGCAGTGCCCGCATCTTTCTGCTTGAACACAGCCAGCGAGTCGATGTTGTAGGTGAACGCTTTGTCGGTGCCCGGGAAGGCTACGCACTCGTAATCCTTGCCGGCGATTTTCTTGGCGGCAGTCCATTCGGACTTGGCCCAGTCACCCATGATCTGCATGCCGGCCTTGCCGTTGATGACTTTGGCCGCTTCCAGGTTCCAGTCCTGACCTTTGCCGTCGACGTCCATGTAGGTCGCGACTTTCTTCAGCTCGGTCAGTGCCTTGACCATCTCCGGACCGGTCAGCGCGCCGTTGTCCAGATCAACCAGGGCTTTCTTGTAACCATCGACACCCATGACCGACAGCACCACGGCTTCGAACACGGTGCTGTCCTGCCAAGGCTGACCGCCGTGAGCCAGCGGAATGAAGCCCGCAGCCTTCAGCTTGTCGCCTGCAGCGTAGAATTCTTCGAGGGTGGTCGGGTTCTTGGTGATGCCGGCTTTCTTGAAGACTTCCGGGTTGATCCACAGCCAGTTCACGCGGTGAATGTTCACCGGCACGGCCACGTAATCACCGTCGTACTTGACGGTATCGGAGACTTTCTTGTCGAGCAGGCTGTCCCACTTTTCCGACTTGGCGACGTCTTTCAGCACGTCGGTGTCGAGCAGGCCGGTCGATGCCCATTCCTGGATGTCCGGGCCTTTGATCTGAGCAACGCCAGGCGGGTTGCCGGCAACGGCACGGCTTTTCAGCACGGTCATGGCAGTGGCACCGCCACCACCGGCGACAGCGCCGTCTTTCCAGGTGAAACCGTCTTTTTCGACTTGAGCCTTGAGCACATCAACAGCGGCTTTTTCGCCACCGGACGTCCACCAGTGCACGACTTCGACCGAACCTTTGGATTCGGCAGCAGAAACACTGAGAGGCAGAATTGCGAGCGGGAACAGGGAGGCGACAGAAATGACAGTAGCGAGGCGAGAAATCGCATTCATCTGAGATGTACCTTTCTTGTTGTTATGCATGCAAGTCTGGTGCTTGCGCTGCACAGGAGTTTAAACAGGACGTTTCCCTTCGCAGGTAACGAAGGGACGCGCGAATGTCACCGCATGGTTACACAGGAATCTCTTGAGACAACTGCGCCAAAGCAGTCGCCATGCTCGGTGACAAGGGTAGACGAGGGATCAGCACCGCTTGCCAGGCGTGATACAGGTCGGGTTTGCCCGCCCAGATATCGGCACTCGGGAGGTTTTGCGGATTGAGTTCGTGGTGCCAACTGCCGTCGCAACGATCGATGAAATGCGTTTCGCAGAATTCCCAGAACAGCCGATACCAGGTTTCGTATTGCTCATCGCCGGTGCGTTTGAGCAAGGCGCTGGCGGCGGCGCTGGCTTCGGCATGCGTCCAGTGCAAGCGATGACGGACGACGGCTTTGTTGTTCCAGTCGAGGGTGTAAACGATGCCCGGCAAACCATCGACGTTCCAGCCGTTGCGGCAATTGTTCTCGAAAAGTTTCTGCGCATCGGTCGCCAGCCAACCGGGCGTGAGCATGCCGGCCTGCACCCGCGCTGCTTCGAGGTGCAGCAACAGCCGCGCCCACTCGAAACCGTGGCCCGGCGTGGTGCCGTAGGGGCGGAAACCGTCAGCCGGATTGTCGTGGTTGTATTCGCGCAGCGGTTGCCAGTCGCGATCGAAGTGTTCGATGACCATGTAACCGTTGGCAGCAGCGTGGCCGTGGATAACCCGCTCGACGATGCGTTGCGCACGTACCAGCCAGCGCGGGTCTTCAGTGACATCGGCCAGCGCGAGGAATGCTTCGGTCGCGTGCATGTTGCTGTTGGCGCCGCGATAGGCTTCTTCTTCGCTCCAGTCGCGATTGAAGAATTCGCGCATGGCGCCCTCTTCTTCGCTCCAGAAATAGGTGTCGATGATGTCGATCGCATCATCCAGCAACGCTTGCGCGCCGGGGCGTTTTGCGGCCACAGCAGAGCTGGCGGCCAGCGCGACGAAAGCATGCAGATAGGCGTTTTTGCCGGTGTTGTCGTCGCGGTGTTCGGCGACGGCGAACCAGCCACCGTGCAACGCATCACGCAACGGCCCGCGCAGTGCGGCGATGCCGTGATCGACCAGTTCAGCGAAACCCGGCAAGCCCTGAATATGGGCCATGGCGAAGCTGTGGGTCATGCGCGCGGTGTTCATGGTTTCGGCTTGCGCGTTCGCTGGCAGACGGCCGCGTTCGTCGAGGTTGCCGAAACCTTGCGGGAGTTTTGCAGCCTTGGCGAAATCCAGCAGACGCAGGCCTTCAGCGGCAAGCCATTGCTGGTGGGCAGGGGCGTTCAGCCAACTGCTGAAGCCGGGTTGGAAACGATCCATGGGTGGCCTTTTTTGTTGTTATGACTGCGGGGAGTCTAAACAACGGGCCGGGGTGGGCTTGTAACGAAGGGGGCGGGTTTTGTCACCAGACCGTGACATGTGTTGTCAGGTCGGACGCCTTCGCGAGCAAGCCCGCTCCCACATCCGACCGCATTCTTCCCGATGGAACGCGGTCACCTGTGGGAGCGGGCTTGCTCGCGAAGAACGATAACGCGGTCTACCTAGTCAGCACTGCGCGGCAATTGCAGGGTCACCCGCAACCCACCCTCACGCAAATTCTGCAACGTCACTTCGCCGCCATGACTGTGGGCAATATTGCGAGCAATCCCCAACCCCAGCCCATACCCCTGCTGCTGCCCCGCCAACCGGAAGTGCGGCTCGAACACCTGCTCCAGCCGCTGCTCCGGCACTCCCGGGCCTTCATCATCAACGTGCAAGACAAAGGCGCTGTCATCGTCATCGATGTGCAGATGCGCGTTCTGCCCGTACTTCAACGCGTTGTCGATCAAGTTGCCAATGCAGCGTTTCAGCGCCAACGGCTTGCCCGAATACGCCGCCAGTGCCCGGCCCTGTTGGGTCACGCGGCCATTGCCGTTTGGCGCCAGATACGGCTCGACCAGACAATCGAGTACATGATTGAGATCGACCGGTTCAATGTTCTCGTGGATATCGGTGTCTTTCACGCATTGCAGCGCGCCTTTGACCAGCAACTCCAACTCGTCGAGATCGCGGCCGAACTTGGCTTGCAGTTGCTCGTCTTCAAGCAACTCCACGCGCAAACGCAATCGCGTGATCGGTGTGCGCAGGTCATGGGAAATAGCACTGAACAACTGGCTGCGTTCGGTCAGGTAACGGCTGATGCGTTCGCGCATGCTGTTGAACGCGCGCCCTACTTCCACCACTTCACTGCCGCCGCCCTCCGCCACCGGCTCAACGTCGGCACCCAGCGACATGTCCCGCGCCGCACGTGCCAGACGCTTGAGCGGGCGGCTCTGCCAGTGCACCAGCACGCCGATGAACAACAACAGAAAGCCACTGGTGAGGACGATAAACCACACCTGCTGCGACGGCAGGCCTTGTTCTTCAAGACTGGTGTACGGCTCGGGCAGCAACGAGGCGATGTACAGCCATTCGCCCGGCGCCATCTGGATTTGCGTGACCAGAACCGGCGGATTGACCGGCTCGAGGGTCAACGCGTAATGCGCCCACGAGCGTGGCAATTCATCGAGTTTCAGCCCGGCGTTGAAGATACGCAGATCCTCGGGGCTGACAAAGGTCACCGAAATATCCGTGTCATGGCCCAAGGTCTGGCGCAGCACTTCGTCGACCGCTTTCATCACCGCCGCTTTACGCGGGGTGACCGGCAAAACGTCCATGCCCAGCGGTTTGTCATTGAGCGTCACGACAAATCGGGTGCCGCCCATGCTGCGCAATTGGTCGAGCACCAGTGGGCGATAAGCCACTGGCAACGAGCGGAAATAACTGACGCTGGCGGTCATCGAATGGGCGAGGCTGCGGGCGCTGGTGACCAGGCCTTCGAGCTGGGTGGCGCGCAGTTGCGAGACCCAGATCACGCTGGACAACGTCTGCGCAAACAGCACGGCGAGCAAGGTCAGCAGCAACATCCGCCCGAGCAGCGAGCGCGGTACCGGCACCTTGGCGGCGAGTTTACGCAGCGACTCAGTGACCATTGCCGGCAACCACATTGGCTGCCAATTGGTAACCGCTGCCGCGCACGGTGCGGATCAGTCGTGGCGGTTTTTCCGTATCGCGCAGGCGTTGGCGCAAGCGGCTGACGGCCATGTCGACGATGCGATCGAGCGGCATCAGGTCGCGGCCACGGGTGGCGTTGCCGATGGTGTCGCGGTCGAGAATTTCCTGCGGATGATCGAGGAACAGTTTCAGCAGGGCGAAATCGGCGCCGGAGAGAATCACTTCCTCGCCGTCGGTGTGAAAGAGACGATGACTGACCATGTCCAGCCGCCATTCATCAAATGCCAGCACTTCGCTGCCGTTACGTTCCTGACCGAATTGCGCGCGGCGCAGCAGGGCTTTGATCCGCGCTTGCAGTTCGCGCGGGCTGAAGGGTTTGCCAAGGTAGTCGTCAGCGCCGAGTTCGAGTCCGATCACGCGATCGGCTTCGTCGGAACTGGCGGTGAGCATGATGATCGGCACCTGCGCCTGACGCGGATGCTGACGCACCCAACGGCAAAGGCTGAAGCCGTCTTCGTCGGGGAGCATGACATCGAGGATCACCAGATCGCTCGGCGCCTCGTTGAGTGCCTGACGGAAACTGGCGCCATCGGCCGTGGCACGTACCTGAAACCCGGCGCGGGTCAGGTAGGTTTCCAGCAACTCGCGTATTTCCTGGTCGTCATCGACCAACAATATCGACTTGTTGACTGAGCTCACTTCGAAGGCATCCTTGTTGTTGGAATTGGGGCGGATTATGCCTTAAGCATCGAACTTACAAACACTACAGAACCACTGTGAAAGATAAACCTGTGGCGAGGGGATTTATCCCCGATGGGTTGCGCAGCAGCCCCCGCTTTTTTTGGGGCCGCTGCGCGACCCATCGGGGATAAATCCCCTCGCCACAAAGGTTCACTCACTCAGTTAACGGTTTCAGGTTGGGATTGATTGCTCGAGGGCCACACCCGCGCCCATCAGGCCAGAATACGGCGCTGTCACCAGCCACACCGGTATGCCTTTGAAATAATCACTCATGCAGCCCTTATCCGCAAAGCTGCGGGCAAAACCGCTTTCGAGGAAGAAATCGGCAAACCGTGGAATCACGCCGCCAACGATAAACACCCCGCCACGCCCACCCGTGGTCAGCACGTTATTGCCGGCGACACGGCCGAGCCAGCAGCAGAACTGCTCGAGCACTTCCAGCGCAATCGGATCACCCGCCAGCCCGGCTGCGGTAATCGCTTCCGGCGTATCGAGTGTCGGTTCATGTCCGTCCACCGCGCAGATCGCCCGGTAAACACGCGGCAAACCGCCGCCGCTCAACGCCGTCTCGGCACTGACATGGCCGATTTCGTTATGGATGTGCTGCCACAATTGCGTTTCACGCGGGCTGCTCAGCGGCAGATCAACGTGACCGCCCTCGCCCGGCAACGCCGCGAAACGACCTTCACCGAGATCGAGCAAGGTGCCGACGCCAAGACCAGTGCCCGGGCCGATCACCACCGCCGGGCGCAACGGCTCCGGCGTGCCTTCGCAGACCACGCGGAATTCGCCGGGCTGCAAACGGGTCATGCCCAGCGCCATTGCCGAGAAGTCGTTGACCAGCAACAACTGCTCGACCTGCAAGGTTTTGCAGAACGCCGTGCGGCTCAGGCGCCAGTGATTATTGGTGAACTTGAATTCATCACCACTGACCGGACCGGCCACCGACAGGCACACTGAACCGATCGCGCCCGGCGCCAGACCGAGCCCGCTCAGGTAGAGGCTGATCGCCTCTTCCGGGCTGGCGTGGTCGGCGGTGGCCAAGACCTGAACCGATTCCAGTTGCTGATCTTTCCACAACGCAAACCGTGCGTTGGTGCCTCCGATGTCACCGACCAAAGCCAGTTTCAATTAAGCGTCTCCAGGGCAGAAGTGAAGGCGCTGGCGCCCTGCTCTGCCGAGCTGAAGGCCATGCGCATAAAGCCGAACAGTTCGCGACCGCTGCCGATGTTGTTGCCCAACAGGCCTTTGGCGGGTTCGCGTGCTGCAAATTCTGCGGCGTCGACTTTAAGTTCCAAAGTGCCTTTGACGCCATCGACGCGGATGATATCGCCCTCTTGCACGCGTGCCAAAGCACCGCCGACATAAGCTTCGGGGCTGACGTGAATCGCCGCCGGAATTTTCCCCGAGGCACCGGACATGCGCCCGTCAGTCACCAGCGCGACTTTGAAGCCGCGATCCTGCAGCACGCCGAGGAACGGCGTCATCTTGTGCAGCTCGGGCATGCCGTTGGAGCGCGGGCCCTGGAAGCGCATCACGGCGACAAAATCTTTTTCCAGCAGACCGGCCTTGAACGCGTCGGCCAGATCCTGTTGATCCTGGAACACCATCGCTGGTGCTTCGACGATCTGGTTTTCCAGCGCCACCGCAGACACTTTCATCACACCGCGCCCGAGGTTGCCTTCCATCACGCGCAAACCGCCTTCCTGCGAGAACGCACGAGCGACCGGGCGCAGGATGTTTTCGTCGAGGCTGTCGACCGGCCCTTCGCGCCAGACCAGTTCACCGTTATCGAGGAACGGTTCTTTGGTGTACTTGCTCAAGCCGTGGCCGAGCACCGTGTTGACGTCTTCGTGCAACAGACCGGCGCCGAGCAGTTCGCGGATCAGGAACGACATACCGCCCGCCGCCTGGAAGTGGTTGATGTCGGCTTTGCCGTTCGGGTAGACGTGGCTCAGGGTCGGCACGACTTCGGAGAGGTCGGCCATGTCTTGCCAGGTCAGTTGAATGCCCGCCGCCATGGCGATGGCCGGCATGTGCAGGGTGTGGTTGGTCGAACCGCCGGTGGCGTGCAGCGCCACAATCGAGTTGACCAGCGACTTCTCGTCGACGATTTCGCCGATCGGCATGAAGTTGCCGTTTTGTTTGGTCAGGCGCGTCACCTGGTGCGCGGCTTCGCGGGTCAGCGCGTCACGCAGCGGCGTGTTCGGGTTGACGAAAGAAGCGCCCGGCAAGTGCAGACCCATGACTTCCATCAGCAACTGGTTGGTGTTGGCGGTGCCGTAAAAGGTGCAGGTGCCCGGGCTGTGGTAGGACTTCATCTCCGATTCCAGCAGCTCTTCGCGGGTCGCTTTGCCTTCGGCGTACTTCTGGCGCACGTCGGCTTTTTCCTTGTTGGAAATCCCCGAGACCATCGGCCCGCCCGGCACGAAAATCGTCGGCAGGTGGCCGAAACGCAGCGAGCCCATCATCAGGCCCGGCACGATCTTGTCGCAGATGCCGAGCATCAGCGCGCCGTCGAACATGTTGTGCGACAGCGCTACCGCTGTAGACATGGCGATCACTTCGCGGCTCGGCAGGCTCAGTTCCATGCCCGGCTCGCCTTGGGTCACGCCGTCGCACATCGCCGGAGTACCACCGGCGAACTGTCCGACCGAGCCGATTTCGCGCAGGGCGTTTTTGATCTGTTCCGGGAACACTTCGTACGGCTGGTGCGCCGATAGCATGTCGTTATAAGACGAAACAATGGCGATGTTCGCCGAGTTCATCATCCGCAGGCTGTGCTTGTCTTCGCTGCCGCAACCGGCCACGCCATGGGCGAAGTTGGCGCATTGCAGCTTGCCGCGCATCGGCCCGTCAGTGGCGGCGCCGCGAATCAGTGCAAGGTAAGCCTGACGCGTGGCGCGGCTGCGGGCGATAAGCCGTTCGGTGACCTCAAGAACGCGGGGATGCATGTGTAGAACTCCAGGCTAACGGATGTGGCGACCTGATTGTCTATGCTGATCAAACGCCGTTGTTGTTGGAATGACAGACGGTTTTTTTGATCATTCGGACCAGTTGATTCAGGTCACTCGTTGTAGATAAAACAAAATATTGCCATTAAAAAGGCTTGTTTTCTATTTTTATGCGAATAATCTTGTAATTCCAACAACAAAACGACGGCGGCGCTGTTCCATGACTCTACGAATCGCAATCAATGGTTTTGGCCGCATCGGCCGTAATGTCCTGCGCGCACTGTATACCCAAGGCTATCGACAGGATTTGCAGATCGTCGCCATCAACGATCTGGGCGACAGCTCGATCAACGCCCACCTGCTCAAATACGACACCGTTCACGGCACGTTCGACGCGCAAGTCGAGCATGACAACGAGAGTCTGACCGTCAACGGCGACCGCATTGCGGTCAGCGCGATTCGCAATCCGGCCGACCTGCCCTGGGCCGCGGAAAAGATTGATGTGGTGTTTGAATGCACCGGTCTCTTTACCGACCGCGCCAAAGCGGCCGCGCATATTACTGCCGGCGCGCGCAAAGTGATCATCTCGGCCCCGGCCAAAGGCGCCGACGCCACCGTCGTTTATGGTGTGAACCACGACATTCTGCGCCAGTCGCACCAGATCATCTCCAACGCTTCGTGCACCACCAACTGTCTGGCGCCAGTGGCGCAGGTGCTGCACCGTGAGCTGGGCATCGAAAGCGGCTTGATGACCACCATTCACGCCTACACCAACGATCAGAACCTCACCGACGTCTATCACACCGACCCGTACCGCGCGCGTTCGGCCACGCAGAACATGATCCCGAGCAAGACCGGCGCTGCTGAAGCGGTCGGCCTGGTGCTGCCGGAACTGGCCGGCAAACTGACCGGCATGGCCGTGCGGGTGCCGGTGATCAATGTCTCGTTGGTGGATTTGACCGTGCAATTGAAGCGCGAAGCCTCGGCGGATGAGGTCAATGCGCTGCTCAAGGCTGCGAGCCAGCATTCGAAGATTTTGGGTTACAACACGTTGCCGCTGGTTTCCAGCGACTTCAACCACAACCCGCTGTCGTCGATCTTCGACGCCAACCACACCAAATCCAGCGGCAAACTGCTGAAAGTGCTGGCCTGGTACGACAACGAGTGGGGCTTCTCCAACCGCATGCTGGATAACTGCCTGGCGCTGTGTAACGCCGAATAAGGTTGCCTCGCTCTCCCCGTAGGAGCTGCCGAAGGCTGCGATCTTTTGATCTTGTTTTTAAGATCAACATCAAAAGATCGCAGCCTTCGGCAGCTCCTGCATTTATCCGTGTCGATCACAAAACAATACTTGACCATTCGCATAGATGATAAGCATTATCATTCGCTCGAAATGGATCAGGTTCCCCCGTGAGTCAATCGCGCTTCAACCACGTCTTCCTCACCCAGCGTATGTCCCTGCTGCGGACGCTGGAACGGATGGTCAACAATCACAGCACCGCTGAAGACCTGCTGCAGGAAACCTACCTGCGCGTGACGCGGGCGTTGAGCGAGCGGGCCATCGATCACCTCGAGCCCTTTGTCTTCCAGACCGCGCGCAATCTGGCGCTGGATCATTTGCGTGCGCGCAAGCTGCACTCACGGACGATGGTCGATGATGTGCCGCAAGACGTCGTGCACAGCATCGCCGCCCCCGCCAGCAGCGCCGAAGACGCCGCCCACGCCGAACAAATGCTGGAGCGATTGAACGTGAGCCTCAGCGAACTCAGCTCGCGTCAGCAGCAGATTTTCATCCTCAGCCGTTTGCACGGCAACAGCTACCAGGAAATAGCGGACGAACTGAACGTCTCCCTGAGTACCGTGCAGAAAGAATTGAAACTGATCATGTCCATTTGCATCGGCGTCGCCGAACGGCATAACAGCAGCGGCGAGTTATAAGCTTCAAGCGGCAAGCTGAAAACTCAAAGTTCACACCGAATGAGCTTTAGCTTGCAGCTTGTCGCTTGAAACTCGAAACTTGCTTTGAAAAAGCCCGAGGAAACACCGTGACGGACACCCACCGCTCGCCTTCGCCTGATTCGGCGCGGGACGCTGCAGACGCAATGGATCAGGCGCTCGACTGGCTCATCGTGCTCGGCAGCCCGGACGAGGAGCAGACCCGGCAGTTTCATGCCTGGCTGGCGGCTGATCCGTTGAACGCCGAAGCGTTCGCCAAGGCGCAGGCGATCTGGGATGGCCCGCAAGTCATTCAGTGCGCGCAAAGCCTCGCGGCGAAACCGGCCAAGGTCACCTTTCTCAAGCGGTTGCGCCCGCACTGGAAACCGTTGGCCACTGCTGCTGTGCTGATTCTTGGTCTGTTCAGTTTCAGCAACCTGCCGATGCGCATTCAAGCCGATCATTTGACGGTGGTTGGCGAGCGTCAGCGCCTGCAACTGGAGGACGGTTCGAAAGTCCTGCTCAACACCAATTCCGCGTTCTCCAGCACGATCAATGATCAGCAGCGCGTCGCGCGGCTGTATCAGGGCGAGGCGTATTTCGAGATCGCCGGCAGCCGCACTCAGCCCTTGGAAATCGATGCTGGCCCGGTCAAAGCCAGTGTGCGCGACACCGAATTCGCCGTGCGTTATCTCGATGGCGTCGCGCAGGTCAACGTCCAGCGTGGCGATGTCGATCTGCGCGCGACCCACAACGATGCCCGCGTGCGCCTGTCGGCCGGGGAAAGTATCCGCATCGGCCCTAATGGCTTCGACCGCCCGTCCAAACTTGATGCGGCGACCGATCTGGCCTGGGTACAAGGCCGACTGGTGTTCGAGAACTGTCCGCTCAACCAAGTGCTGGCCGAGCTGCGCCGCTACTATCCGGGCTGGATCATCAATACCAACGAGCAGTTGGCCGACGTCGCCGTGACCGGCAATTATCGCCTCGATCAACCACTCGACGTGGTGCGCTCTCTCGCCCACATCACCTCCGCGCGCTTGCAGGAATTCCCGGCGCTGGTGATCTTGAACTAAATGAGAATTATTTTTACTCGATAGCTGAAGCCCGTTCGTCTCGTTATAGCCAATGCAATTGATTCGCATCACGATGCCAATCAGCACCTATAAAGATTCGTGCGACACGGAGCGCTATCGATGTCCTCACGCCTTACCCGTCAGACTTCCCCTTCCCGCGTATTGTCGCTGCTGACCGCTGCCATTCTCATGGCCGGCACCGCACCGCTGATGGCTGCCACCGAGCAACCGGCGCGCAACATGGGTGATTACGCGTTCTCCATCAACCAGCAACCGCTGGTGTCGGCGCTCAATGCCTTCACCTCTGTGACCGGTTGGCAGGTCGGCTTGCCGGCGGAACTGGGTCAGGGCGTATCGTCGCCGGGCGTGCGCGGTTCGCTGCCGCCGGAGAAAGCGCTGGAGCGGCTGTTGGTGGGGACCAATTTGAGCTTCCGCAAGCTGAGCAACAACAATGTGGTGCTGGAAAAGCGCAACAGCAGCGGCACCCTCAACCTTGATCAGGTGACCATCAGCGCCACGCGTCAGGAACAGTCGGTCAATAGCGTGCCGGCCACCGTCAGCGTGCAGACCCGCGAAGATCTCGATCGCAACAACGTCAATTCGATCAAGGATCTGGTGCGGTACGAGCCGGGCGTTTCGGTGGGCGGTGCCGGTCAACGTGCCGGCATCACCGGCTACAACATCCGTGGTATCGATGGCGACCGCGTGCTGACTCAGGTCGACGGCGTGCAAGTGCCGGACAGTTTCTTCAACGGCCCGTACGCACAGACCAACCGCAATTACGTCGACCCGGAAATCGTCAAACGCGTCGAAATTCTCCGCGGCCCGGCCTCGGTGCTGTACGGCAGCAACGCCATTGGCGGCGCCGTCAGCTACTACACCCTCGATCCGGACGACATCATCAAGCCTGGCCAGGACGTCGGCGCCCGGCTGAAAACCGGTTACAGCTCGGCCGATGACAGCTGGCTGACCTCCGGCACCGTTGCTGGCCGCACCGGCGACTTCGACGGTTTGCTGCACCTGAGCCAGCGCAACGGTCACGAAACCGAGTCCTACGGCGAAACCGGTGGCACCGGTCTCAACCGCACCGAGGCCAACCCGGAAGACGTGCGCACCACCAACGTGCTGGCCAAACTCGGCTGGAACTACGCTGACGACGCGCGCTTCGGCCTGACCTACGAACACTATAAAGATGATCGCGACACCAACCAGTTGAGCGCCGTCGGCGGCCCGTTCAACGCTGGACGCGGCTTTGGTTTCTACAAGTCGCGCACCGGCAACGACACCGTTACCCGCGAGCGTTTCGGTCTGGAACACCGCTTCGCGCTGGACACTGTGCTGGCCGACAACATCAAGTGGTCGCTCAACTATCAGATCGCCAAGACCGATCAGAGCACCCAGGAAATCTACGCGCCGTCGCGCACTGTGCTGCGCAACCGCGACACCAATTACAAAGATCGCCAGTGGGTATTCGATGCGCAGGCTGACAAGTCGTTTGCCATCGCCGACACCGATCACACCATCACCTACGGCACGACCATCAAGCAGGACAAGGTCACCGGTCTGCGCACCGGCTCCGGCACCTGCCTGACCGTCGCCGGCGCCTGCCGCGTGATCGGGGCGCCAAGCGCGGCCGACACCTTGACACCGGCCAGCGACTTCCCGGATCCGACCATCAACAGCTACAGCCTGTTTGCCCAGGACCAGATCAGCTGGGGCAACTGGACGTTCCTGCCGGGCGCACGTTACGACTACACCGAACTCAAACCGCATATCACCGATGAGTTCCTCGCCACTGCCGACCAGAGCGGCAACGGTCAGGTCAGCGACGAGAAGAAAACCTGGCATCGTCTGTCGCCGAAGTTCGGCACCACTTACAGCTTCAACGACAACTACACCTGGTACGGTCAGTACGCCGAAGGCTTCCGCACACCGACCGCCAAGGCTTTGTATGGTCGCTTTGAAAACCTCGCGGGCGGCTACCAGGTCGCGCCGAACCCGGATCTTGAACCGGAAAAAAGCAAAAGCTATGAAACCGGTCTGCGTGGCCAGTTTGAAGCAGGCACCTTCGACGTTGCGGTGTTCTACAACAAGTACCGTGATTTCATCGACGAGAACGCCATCACTCCCGGTTACACCGAGACCACGTTCCAGAGCAACAACATCAAACACGCCACCATCAAAGGCGTGGAGCTTAAAGGTCGCCTGAACCTCGATACCTTCGGCGCACCGACCGGTCTCTACACCCAAGGCTCGATGGCGTACCTGTATGGCCGCAACGACGACAGCGGTGAGCCGCTGAACAGCATCAACCCGCTGACCGGCGTGTTCGGCCTCGGTTATGACCAGGACAAATACGGCGCACTGCTGAGCTGGACGCTGGTCAAACGCAAGGATCGTGTCGACAGCACCATGTTCAAAACGCCTGACGGCACCAGCACCCAGTTCAAGACCCCGGGTTATGGCGTGCTCGATCTGGCGGGCTTCTACAAAGTCACCGACGACGTGACCGTCAACGCCGGTCTCTACAACCTGACCGACAAGAAGTACTGGCAGTGGGATGACGTGCGCGGTTACGACAGCGTCGGCGAAGCCTCGGTCACGCAACCGGCCAACCTCGATCGCCTGACCCAACCGGGCCGCAACTTCGCGATCAATCTGGTCTGGGACATCTGATCCGGCCGACCTCACTGCGCGTGTTCAAGCACCGCGCAGTGAGGTTTTTTTACGCTCAGGCGTCTGCTTGTTCGTCTCGTTAGCAAGCGCCTCTCTTTCTCAAGGATTTCCCATGACAGCTCAAGACACCGAACAACGCCCTGCCCTGCGTTCGCAACGCTTGAACCAGATCACCAACGAACCGCACACCAAGCTCGATGCACTGGTGAAGGCTCACGCACCGTTCGAGACCCGCGCCAACTTCGCTCGTTTCGTGGTCGCGCAGTACCTGTTCCAGTCGGAACTGGTCGACCTCTACAACAGCGCCGAACTGACCGCCATCGTCCCTGACCTGCCGGCCCGCTGCCGCGCCGAAGCGGCCAAGGCTGACCTCGCCGATCTCGACACCGAAGTCCCGGCCCCGGTTGCCGGCGCGGTAAAAAACCCGAGCAAGGCACGGGCACTGGGCTGGATTTTTGTGTCCGAAGGTTCGAAGCTCGGCGCTGCGTTCCTGATCAAACGCGCCGTGGCCCTGGAGCTGAGCGAAACCTTCGGCGCCCGTCACCTCGGTGAGCCAGAAGGTGGCCGTGCCGAAGGCTGGAAGAGCTTCGTGCGCACCCTGGATTCACTGGAATTCAGCGCTGAAGAAGAAGCCGAAGTGGAGCAAGGCGCGATCGACGCGTTCAACCGCTTCACCGTGTTGCTGGAACAGGCTTACGCCACCGAGGCCGAACCGGCCTGATTCCCGACACGATCCTTGTAGGAGCAAGGCTTGCCCGCGAAAGCGCCCGCCCATTCAACATCATCGTTGACTGACACACCGCCTTCGCGGGCAAGCCTTGCTCCTACAAGGGGCCGCGTAAGCCTGTAAGATCTCCATTCCGCTTCAGAAGCATCCCGCCGAGCCCATGTCGCAACCAGCCTCCTCCAAACTCGCCCGCGTGCTGTTCGGCCTCCTGGCCTACGTCAGCCTCGGCATCGGCCTGATCGCCATTGTCGTGCCCGGCCTGCCGACCACCGAGTTCATCCTCCTCGCCGCCTGGGCCGCCACCCGCAGCTCGCCGCGCCTGAGTGCCTGGCTGGAAAACCATCGCCTGTTCGGGCCGATTCTGAGCAACTGGCGCAATGGCAAAATCATCGCGCGCAAAGCCAAAGTCAGCGCGACGGTGAGCATGTTGCTGTGTGCGACGTTGATGTTGGTCGTGCTCGATCACGGCTGGCCAATCTATCTGGCGATTGCCGGGATGGGGCTGGGGAATGTGTGGATCTGGTCGCGCCCGGAAACCATCACTAAACCCGCCTGATATTTCAAAGATCACTCCAAATCTGCGGCATACATAAACCCTGTGGCGAGGGGATTTATCCCCGCTGGGCTGCGAAGCAGCCCCAAACCCGGCCCCCCCGTTCCACTGACAGACCGCATTCTCTAGTCTAACGACTGCTTCGCAGCCGAACGGGGATAAATCCCCTCACCACAAGTGCCCTCCCAAACACGCAAACACTTCCCTGAAATTGCTCTGATTTCCAGCACTTTCCCCTGCGCAAACGTTTAGCGCTGACCGTTCGTCGGCGCGCGCCTCATGCCTTTTCGCCTCGCGCCGATGAGCATTCATGGCGCTGAATGGATTTGGCGAACCGGGTAGTCCATACCCGCAAGCCAACCGTTTATCCATTCGCGAGATCGCCCCATGTTCGACTCTCTGTCCATCCGCCTGAAAATCGTCCTGCTCTCCGGTCTGTGCCTGCTCGGTGTGGTCGCGCTGATTGTTGGCATGAACATCTACCAGACCAACCAGAACGATGAACTGGTCAGCAATTCCAGCAACCAGCTGCTCATCGCCAGCGTGCAAAACCTGCTGCAAGCCAAAGCCGCCGAACAAGCGGTGCGGGTGCAGAAAACCTTTGGCGAAAGCTTGTTGGTGATTACCGCGCTGGCGGATCAGATCAAAGACATGCGCGTGATGGCCGCCAAGCGTTCGCTGGACGCCGGCGCCCTGCGCGAAGAGTTGAACCAGAGCCTGAAAACCGCGTTCGAGCGCAACGATAAAGTGCTCGGCATCTGGCTCGCCTTCGAACCCAACGGCCTCGACGGCAAGGACAGCGAGTTCGCCAACGACGCCGCGCGCCAGTCCAACGAAGCCGGGCGTTTCGCGACCTATTGGAGCCGCGCGGCCGGCGCCTCGCTGAACACGATCATGGTCGAAGAAGACCTCACCAAAACTACCCTCAGCGTCAGTGGCACACCGTACAACAGCTGGTACACCTGCCCTCGCGACAACAAACGCACCTGTTTGCTCGACCCGTACGCAGACACCGTGGGCAATAAGGAAATGCTCATGACGACCATTTCCGTACCGTTGATTGTCGACGGCAAAGCGATCGGCGTGGTCGGTGTCGACATCGCCCTCGACGCGCTGCAAGCAGCCGCCGTCGACTCGCAACGCAACCTCTTCAACAACGCCGGGCACATGCTTATCGTCTCCGGCAGCGGCGTGCTCGGCGCCGACAGCTCAGACGCGACCAAGGTCGGCAAAAAGCTCAACGACACCCTCGGCGCCAATGGCCAGGACGTACTGCAACTGCTCGCCTCCGGCACACCGAAAATCCTCGAACAGGGCGATCTGATTCGTGCGGTGTACCCGGTCGACCCGATTGGCAACTCGCGCGCTTGGGGCGTGGTCATCGACCTGCCGAAACAAGTGCTGCTGGCCGACTCGGTCAAGCTGCAAGCTGTGCTCGATGATGCCCAGGAAACCGGCGTGCTCACCGCGCTGCTGGTGGCTGTGGTGGCTGGCGTGGTCGGTCTGCTGCTGATCTGGCTGACCGCGTCTGGCGTTACCCGTCCGATCAACAGCGTCGCCGAGATGTTGAAGAACATCGCCAGCGGCGAAGGCGATCTGACCCAGCGTCTGAACTACAGCAAGAAAGATGAACTGGGCGAACTGGTGAACTGGTTCAACCGTTTCCTCGACAAGCTGCAACCGACCATCGCGCAGATCAAACAGAGCATCACCGAAGCGCGCGGCACCGCCGACCAGTCTTCGGAAATCGCCCGTCAGACCAGCGAAGGCATGCAGGTGCAGTTCCGCGAAATCGATCAGGTCGCCACCGCATCCAACGAAATGAGCGCCACCGCCCACGACGTCGCCAACAGCGCGTCGAACGCAGCCAACGCCGCGAAAGGTGCCGATCAGTCGGCGAAGGACGGCATGTCGATCATCGAACGCAGCACCCGCGACATCAATCAACTGGCCGATGAAGTCAGCAAAGCGGTGACCGAAGTTGAAGCGCTGGCGGTCAACAGCGAGCAGATCGGTTCGGTACTGGAAGTGATCCGCAGCATCGCCGAACAAACCAACCTGCTCGCGCTCAACGCGGCGATTGAGGCGGCCCGTGCCGGTGAGAGTGGACGCGGTTTCGCGGTGGTCGCCGACGAGGTGCGCAACCTCGCCAAACGCACGCAGGATTCGGTGGAAGAAATTCGCGTGGTGATCGAGCGTATTCAGACCGGCACGCGCGGCGTGGTCGCGACCATGCATTCGAGCCAGACCCAGGCGCACAACAACGCCGGGCAGATTCGTCAGGCGGTGGATGCGCTGGGCAAGATCAGCGACGCGGTGACGGTGATCAGCGACATGAACCTGCAAATCGCCAGCGCGGCTGAACAGCAGAGCGCGGTGGCCGAAGAGGTTAACCGCAACGTTTCGGCGATTCGCACCGTGACCGAAACCCTGACCGGACAAGCCACCGAGTCGGCGGCGATCAGCAGCCAGCTCAATGCACTGGCGAGCCAGCAGATGAAATTGATGGATCAGTTCCGCGTCTAGACCTCACCACACAAACTTGTAGGAGCAGAGCTTGCTCGCGAAGAGGCCGTCACATTCAACATCTTCGTCGACTGACACACCGCTTTCGCGAGCAAGCTCAGCTCCTACAAGAGCCTTCATCTAATCCAGTGACGTTTTGCACTATCATCGCCCTCTCGCTCCGGAGGGCCTTCGATGACTGATTTACTCACGTCCATTCAAGCCGCACTCGGCTTGCCGCACACGCCGATTGCGTTCACCGCCAGTGGCGCCCTGCCCTCGGCCTTCGCCGTCACCGATCTGGCCTGCGCCAGCATCGCCGCTGCCGGGCAAGCCGTCAGCGAACTCTTGCAGCAACAAACCGGCCACCTGCCCGCCGTTGCAGTCAATCGTCGCCTGGCTTCGTTCTGGTTCTCCTCATCACTGCGCCCGATCGGCTGGCAAGTGCCGCCGCTGTGGGATCCGGTCGCCGGTGACTACGCAACGCGCGACGGCTGGATTCGCCTGCACACCAACGCCCCGCACCACCGCGCCGCCGCTGAACGCGTGCTCGGTGCCTGCGCTGACCGTGAGGCGATGGCGGCGAAAGTCGCGCAATGGGCGAGCACGGAACTGGAGCAAGCGGTGGTCGACGCCAAGGGTTGCGCCGCCGAAATGCGCAGTTGGGCGCAGTGGCAACAGCACCCGCAGGGGTTGGCGGTGAATGCCGAGCCGCTTGTTCACTTCATCGCTGATCAGGATGAACATGCGAAATCGTGGCAAGGCTCGGTGGAACGCCCATTGGCCGGGATCAAGGTGTTGGATCTGACGCGCGTACTCGCCGGCCCTACCGCCAGTCGTTTCCTCGCGGGGCTCGGTGCTGAGGTTTTGCGCATCGATCCACCGACCTGGAACGAGCCCGGCGTCGTCCCGGAAATGACCTTGGGCAAACGTTGCGCACGCTTGGATTTGCAGATTCCGGCTGATCGAGCAGTCTTCGAAAACCTGTTGAAAAACGCCGATATTCTGCTGCACGGTTATCGCGCTGATGCGTTGGAGAATCTTGGTTTCGGCCTCGAACGCCGTCGCCAACTGGCGCCGGGGCTGATCGATGTCTGCCTCAACGCTTACGGCTGGAGCGGCCCTTGGCAGAACCGTCGGGGCTTCGACAGCCTGGTGCAAATGAGCAGCGGCATCGCCGAGGCCGGGCAGCGCTGGAAGCACGCGGACAAACCGACGCCGTTGCCGGTGCAGGCGCTGGATCATGCGACCGGCTATTTGATGGCGGCGAGTGCGATCAGGTTGCTGACTGAGCGGTTGAGGAATGGACATGGTGGTTCGGCACGGTTGTCGTTGGCGCGAACGGCGAAGTTGTTGATTGAGTGTGGGTCAGGAACAAGCGAAGCGTTGCGTGCCGAGGATGAACAAGACCATGGGTTGCCCTTGGAACAAACCCCATGGGGGCCAGCACATCGGTTGCTGGCGCCGGTGAAGATCAGCGGCACACCGTTGCAGTGGGCGTTGCCTGCCACGGATTTGGGTTCCCACCAACCTCAGTGGTGAATTTTAAACCGCTATCGCGAGCAGGCTCACTCCTACAGTTGACCGCGTTCCAACAGTAGAAACGCGGTCAACTGTAGGAGTGAGCCTGCTCGCGATGAGGGCTGAATTGGCCACGCAAATTCCGGATCAATCACCACGACTCAAAGACCCCCACAACACCTGCGCCGCATACCCGCGATAAGGCCGCCACCTCTCCGCCCGCACAGCCAATTCCCGCGCCGTCGGCCGCTGTCCTTCCTGCACTTCCAACGCCCGCAACAACCCGACATCCCCATGGGGAAAGCCATCCAGATCGCGCAACTGCCGCAGCGCAATGTACTGCGCCGTCCACTCGCCAATCCCGTGCAACGCCAGCAACCGCGCCACCCCGCCTTCGCGATAAGGCTCAAATAATGCAGGATCATCGAGCAACGCCTGCGCCACACCTGACAACGTCCGGCCACGACTCTTGGGCATCCCCAACGCCGCCAAATCCGCCTCAGCCAACACACTCGCCTCAGGAAACACGTAACTCAAACCCGGCACCGTCGATTGCAACGGCGCGCCATACTGAGCCACCAATTTCCCCGCCAAGCGAATCGCCGCCACCACGGTAATCTGCTGCCCGAGCACTGCGCGAAACGCCAGTTCCAAGCCATCCCACGCCCCCGGAATGCGCAACCCCGGACGCTCGGCCATCAACCGCGCCAGCAGCGGATCCTGCGCAAGATGCCCTTGCATCACCGCCAGTTCCGCATCCAGATCGAACATCCGCCGTAACCGCCGCACAATCTCTGGCAGCGCCTGCGAATCAGGAAAATCCACTTCAACCGCCAGCGAATCAGCAGCACCGGGCCACACCGAAACCGTGCCATGCACCCCGTTCAACCCGATGCTGCGCGAATACACGCCATCGACCACGGACTCCATCCCGACCACCGCTCGCGCCGTGAGAAAACCCAGCATCGCCTCCCAGTCATACGGCGGTTGATACGCCAGCGCCAACCTCACAACGACAGCATGCCGCTGTACAAGCCATACGCCGCCAGACCCGCACCGATGATGACGACGGTAAAGATGCCCTTCTCAATCGACGTGAAGATCGGCTCGCCCTGCTCATGTTTGGCCTTGGCAAACAGGATCACCCCCGGCGCATACAGCAGCGCCGACAGCAGCAAATATTTCACCCCGCCGGCGTACAGCAACCACACCGCATAACCCAGGGCGATGCCGCCGATCAGCAAATCCTTGGTGCGTTCAGCCGAGGCGTGTTCGTAGGTTTCGCCACGCCCGCTCAGCAGTACGGCATACGCCGCCGACCACAGATACGGCACCAGAATCATCGACGAGGCCAGATAAATCAGGCTGGTGTAGGTGCCCGCCGAAAACAGGGTGATCAACAGGAAAATCTGGATCATCGCGTTGGTCAGCCACAACGCGTTCACCGGCACGTGGTTTTTGTTTTCCTTTTTAAGGAACGCCGGCATGGTTTTGTCTTTGGCCGTGGCGAAGAGGATTTCTGCGCAGAGCAGCGCCCACGACAGCAGCGCACCGAGCAGCGAGATTGCCAGGCCGATGCTGATCAGCAATGCGCCCCACGGCCCGACGATGTGTTCGAGCACCGCGGCCAGCGAAGGGTTTTGCAGGTTGGCCAGTTCCGGCTGGCTCATGATCCCCAGCGACAGCACGTTGACCAGCACCAACAGCGCCAGCACACCGATAAAGCCGATCACCGTGGCGCGGCCGACGTCGCTGCGTTTCTCCGCGCGCGCCGAGTAGACGCTGGCGCCTTCGATGCCAATGAACACGAACACCGTGACCAGCATCATGTTGCGCACTTGATCCATGACATTGCCGAAATTCGGGTTGCTGGTGCCCCAGATGTCGCGGGTAAAAATGTCGGCCTTGAAGGCGACGGCGGCAATGACGATGAACATGATCAGCGGCACGATCTTCGCCACCGTGGTCACCTGATTGATGAACGCTGCCTCTTTGATCCCGCGCATCACCAGAAAATGCACGCACCACAACAGCACCGAAGCGCAGCCAATGGCGATCGGCGTATTGCCCTGACCGAACACCGGAAAAAAGTAACCGAGGGTGCTGAACAGCAGAACGAAATAACCGACGTTACCCAGCCAGGCGCTGATCCAGTAACCCCACGCCGATGAAAACCCCATGTAATCGCCGAACCCGGCCTTGGCATAGGCGTAGACGCCGGAATCCAGTTCAGGCTTGCGGTTGGCCAGAGTCTGAAAGACGAACGCCAGCGTAAGCATGCCGATCGCGGTGATGCCCCAACCGATCAATATCGCCCCGGCATCGGCCCGCGCCGCCATGTTCTGCGGCAGCGAGAAAATCCCCCCACCAATCATCGACCCCACCACCAGAGCGATCAACGCGCCAAGGCGCAGCTTTTGCGTCGGTTGCGACATTCAAATCTCCCTTCCTGATCAACGAATTCTCAATTTCCAGCCAAACCTCAGGACCCACCCAAACCCCAGATGCACTGAACCCCTCACCACAGGTTTATGACTTAACTAACTAAATGGGTAAAGAGTAAGTACGTTTATTAGATAACGCCAATAAATGCCCATTTATATATAGCCGATCACGCTAACGCCTAGCACGCTCAGACAATTTTGTGCGCTGATCCTAATAAATCAATTCTGTACTGAAAACAGACGCGGAAAATTTGCCAATCCGCCAAAACGAACTAGCGTCATAATTCGAAAGTAATAATAGCCATTCCCAAGCATGTAGCCACAAAGCGTCTAAATCGGGCTTCGCAGACGATAGCTTTATGCCTTCAGCCGATTCATAAGTCATTCATTAACAATGGAATGTGACCATGCACTGATCTAAGTCAGCTAACTGAACAGACAACAGAACTACGCTGTGATCTCTCTTCTCCTGCAATGGAGTCATGCAATGTCTGAAGCTCCCGGAAAACTACGACTCGGTGCACTGGTTGCGTTGGTAGTCGGTTCAATGATCGGTGGCGGGATATTCTCTTTGCCACAAAACATGGCAGCCAGCGCCGACGTTGGCGCCGTGCTGATCGGTTGGGCCATCACCGCTGTCGGCATGCTCACCCTCGCTTTTGTCTTCCAGACCCTCGCCAATCGAAAGCCTGACCTGGACGGCGGTGTCTACGCCTACGCCAAGGCCGGTTTCGGCGATTACATGGGTTTCTCGTCCGCCTGGGGTTACTGGATCAGTGCCTGGCTGGGCAACGTCGGTTACTTCGTTCTGCTGTTCAGTACCCTCGGCTACTTCTTCCCGATTTTCGGTGAGGGCAACACTGTCGCAGCCGTGATCGGCGCCTCGGTGCTGCTGTGGGCTGTGCACTTCCTCGTTCTGCGCGGGATCAAGGAAGCGGCGTTCATTAACCTTGTGACCACGGTCGCCAAGGTTGTGCCGCTGGTGCTGTTCGTTCTGATCGCGATTTTCGCCTTCAAACTGGACATCTTCACCGCCGACATCTGGGGCATCAAAAACCCTGATCTGGGCAGCGTGATGAACCAGGTACGCAACATGATGCTGGTCACCGTGTGGGTGTTCATCGGCATCGAAGGCGCGAGCATCTTCTCGGCCCGCGCGGAAAAACGCTCGGACGTCGGTAAAGCCACCGTGATCGGCTTCATTACCGTGCTGCTGTTTCTGGTGCTGGTGAACGTGCTGTCGCTGGGCATCATGACTCAGCCGGAACTGGCGAAACTGCAGAACCCGTCGATGGCCGCCGTGCTTGAGCATGTCGTCGGTCACTGGGGCGCGGTGCTGATCAGTGTTGGTCTGATCATCTCGCTGTTGGGTGCGCTGCTGTCGTGGGTGCTGCTGTGTGCGGAGATCATGTTCGCCGCCGCCAAAGACCACACCATGCCGGAGTTCCTGCGTAAGGAAAACGAGAACCACGTACCGGTCAACGCCCTGTGGCTGACCAACGCGATGGTGCAGATTTTCCTGATCATCACCCTGTTCTCGGCGAGTACTTACCTGTCGCTGATCTACCTCGCCACTTCGATGATTCTGGTGCCGTACTTGTGGTCGGCGGCGTATGCGCTGCTGCTGGCGGTGCGCGGCGAAACTTACGAAGGCTTTGCCGCCGAACGGCGCAAGGATCTGATTATCGGCGGCATCGCGCTGATCTATGCGGTGTGGCTGTTGTATGCCGGCGGGGTCAAGTACTTGCTGCTTTCGGCCCTGCTCTACGCACCTGGCGCGATCCTGTTCGCCAAAGCCAAGCTGGAACTCAAACAACCGATTTTCACTAACGTCGAGAAGCTGCTTTTCGCCTTGGTGATCGTGGGTGCCCTGGTGGCAGCCTATGGTCTCTACGACGGCTTCCTGACTCTGTAATACCCGACTAATTTGTCATCTGGAGGATCACTGAAATGACCACGGAAAAAGTTAAGTACGGCGTACATTCCGAAGCCGGCAAACTGCGCAAAGTCATGGTTTGCTCCCCAGGTCTGGCCCACCAGCGGCTGACCCCGAACAACTGCGATGAGCTGCTGTTCGACGACGTGCTCTGGGTTGCCCAGGCCAAGCGCGACCACTTCGACTTCGTCACCAAGATGCGCGAGCGCGGCATCGATGTGCTGGAAATGCACAACCTGCTGACCGACATCGTCGCCATCCCCGAGGCGCTGGACTGGATTCTTGAGCGCAAGGTCACCGCCGATTCGGTGGGCCTGGGCCTGATCAACGAAGTCAAATCCTGGCTGAAAAGCCTCGAGCCACGGCACATCGCCGAGTTCCTGATTGGCGGCGTGTCCGCTGATGATCTGCCGGACAGTTTCGGCGGCAAGACCATCCAGATGTTCCGCGACTTCCTCGGCCACTCCAGCTTCATTCTGCCGCCGCTGCCGAACACTCAGTTCACCCGCGACACCACCTGCTGGATCTACGGTGGCGTGACGCTGAACCCGATGTACTGGCCAGCGCGCCGTCAGGAAACCCTGCTGACCACCGCCATCTACAAATTCCATCCACAGTTCACCAACGCCGAATTCGAAATCTGGTACGGCGACCCGGACAAGGATCACGGCAGCTCGACCCTTGAAGGCGGCGACGTCATGCCAAAAGTCAACTTCTTACTGTTGATCGGTATGGGCGAGCGCTCGTCCCGTCAGGCCATCGGCCAACTGGCGCTGAACCTGTTCAAGAACAAAGCCGTGGAAAAAGTCATCGTTGCCGGCCTGCCGAAATCCCGCGCGGCGATGCACCTCGACACCGTGTTCAGCTTCTGCGACCGCGACCTCGTGACGATTTTCCCGGAAGTGGTCAATCAGATCGTTGCCTTCACCCTGCGACCTGACGAAGGCAAACAGGGCGGCATCGACATCCGCCGCGAAGAAGGCACTTTCCTCGACACCGTGGCCAAGGCCCTCAATCTGAAAGCGTTGCGCGTGGTGGAAACCGGCGGCAACAGCTTCGCCGCTGAACGCGAGCAATGGGACGACGGCAACAACGTGGTGGCCGTGGAACCGGGCGTGGTCATCGGCTACGACCGCAACACTTACACCAACACCCTGCTGCGCAAGGCCGGCGTGGAAGTCATCACCATCAGCGCCGGTGAACTGGGCCGAGGCCGTGGCGGTGGCCACTGCATGACCTGCCCAATCGTGCGCGACGCAATCGACTACTAAACCTCTGAGCCCTGGCCGTCACTTATAAAGTGCGGCCAGGGGGATAACCGACACCGAAGGAGATCCATCATGGCTTTTAACATTCACAACCGTAACCTGCTCAGCCTGGAACACCACACTCCACGTGAGCTGCGTTACCTGCTCGACCTGTCCCGCGACCTCAAACGCGCCAAGTACACCGGCACCGAGCAGCAGCACCTGAAGGGCAACAACATCGCCCTGATCTTCGAAAAAACCTCGACCCGCACCCGTTGCGCGTTCGAAGTGGCGGCGTATGACCAAGGCGCCAACGTCACCTACATCGACCCGAACTCTTCGCAGATCGGTCACAAGGAAAGCATGAAAGACACAGCCCGCGTGCTGGGTCGCATGTACGACGCCATCGAGTACCGTGGCTTCAAACAGGAAATCGTCGAAGAGCTGGCCAAGTTCGCTGGCGTGCCAGTGTTCAACGGTCTGACCGATGAATATCACCCGACACAAATGATCGCCGATGTGCTGACCATGCGTGAACACGCCGACAAGCCGATTCACGAAATCAGCTACGCCTACCTTGGCGATGCGCGCAACAACATGGGTAACTCGCTGCTGTTGATCGGTGCCAAGCTCGGCATGGACGTGCGCATCTGCGCGCCGAAAGCCCTGTGGCCACTGGATGATCTGGTTGAGCGTTGCCACAAATATGCCGAAGAAAGTGGCGCACGAATCACCCTGACCGAAGACCCGAAAGCCGCGGTCAAAGGCGTCGACTTCATCCACACCGACGTATGGGTGTCGATGGGCGAGCCGGTGGAAGCCTGGGCCGAGCGTATCCAGCAACTGCTGCCGTACCAGGTCAACGCCGAGCTTATGAAAGCCTCTGGCAACCCGCGCACCAAGTTCATGCACTGCCTGCCGGCGTTCCACAACAGCGATACCAAAGTCGGCAAGCAAATCGCCGAACAGTATCCGCACCTGAAAAACGGCATCGAAGTGACCGACGACGTGTTCGAGTCCCCAGCCTGCATCGCCTTCGAGCAAGCGGAAAACCGCATGCACACGATCAAGGCGATCCTGGTCTCGACCCTCGCTGATCTGTAACCACTGCTTATCCATGATCGTTCCCACGCTCCCGCGTGGGAATGCATCCCGTGACGCTCTGCGTCACAGCGGACGCGGAGCGTCCGTGGCGGCATTCCCACGCAGAGCGTGGGAACGATCACTACGAAAAGGACATGCACCATGCGTATCGTCGTAGCTCTGGGCGGTAACGCCCTGCTTCGCCGTGGTGAGCCGATGACCGCTGACAATCAGCGCGCCAACATCCGCATCGCCACCGAGCAAATCGCCAAAATCCATGCCGGCAACCAACTGGTCATCGCCCATGGCAATGGCCCGCAAGTTGGCCTGCTGTCGCTGCAAGCGGCGGCCTACACCTCCGTCACCCCTTACCCGCTGGACGTGCTCGGTGCCGAAACCGAAGGCATGATCGGCTACATCATCGAACAGGAACTGGGCAACCTGCTCGACTTCGAAGTGCCGTTCGCCACCCTCCTCACCCAGGTTGAAGTCGACGCCAACGACCCGGCGTTCAAGAATCCAACCAAACCGATCGGCCCGGTTTACGACAAAGCCGAAGCGGAAAAACTCGCTGCTGAAAAAGGCTGGGCGATTGCGCCGGACGGCGATAAGTACCGTCGCGTGGTGGCCAGCCCACGACCAAAACGCATCTTCGAAATCCGCCCGATCAAGTGGTTGCTGGACAAGGGCAGCATCGTGATTTGCGCCGGTGGTGGCGGGATTCCGACCATGTATGACGAGAACCGCAACCTCAAGGGTATCGAAGCGGTGATCGACAAAGATCTGTGCTCTTCGCTGCTCGCCGAGCAACTGGAAGCGGATCTGCTGGTGATCGCCACCGACGTCAACGCGGCGTTTATCGATTACGGCAAACCAACGCAGAAAGGCATCGCCGAAGCGCACCCGGACGAACTTGAGCGCCTCGGTTTCGCCGCCGGTTCGATGGGGCCGAAGGTGCAGGCAGCCTGCGAATTTGCGCGCCATACTGGCAAGGTCGCGGTGATCGGTTCGCTGGCGGACATCGAAGCGATTGTCCAAGGCACCGCCGGTACACGCGTGACCACAGCGAAGCCTGGCATCACTTACCGATAATTAGAAACGGCGGGGGCAGGCCCAGGGTCTGCCCTCTTTCCATGCCTTGAAAGGAGTTCCTCATGGCCCAGTTTGAACCCGGTCATTTGCACATCGAGCGGCATGCGTTGACCGACGATGACGTCAATTACAACGTCTGCCTCGACTATGAAGTGTTCACCGATCCGCAAAAAGGCAAAGGGATACAGTTCACCTTGCACGGCAATATGCAGGGCAAGGACATGAAGGAAACGTTTTTCCTGCCAAAGGAAGAGGCCTACAACTTCGCCCGCGACGTGACCCGGATCGCCGAAAAATACGGGATTCCCAAGACGCACAGCCAGATCGGCTCGGTGCACAAACATTACGACTTGATGTTTGAAGACATCCGCAAGCAGCTGAATATGCAGTCCGGGGATCCGGTTAATCCTGAGCATTTCGAGTAAACCTCCAAAGCCCCTCACCCTAGCCCTCTCCCAGAGGGAGAGGGGACTGATTGGGGGATGCTTCAGAATTACGCCGACCTGATCTTGCTTTTGATCGTTCCCACGCTCTGCGTGGGAATGCCGCCACGGATGCTCCGCGTCCGCTGTGACGCAGAGCGTCACGGGATGCATTCCCACGCGGAGCATGGGAACGATCAGCGCAGGACACAGATTTCACCATTAGCCCGCCCCAAGGCATACTTGCCACCCTCCGCTCTGCAGATCACTGAACCGCCCCATGCGTATCCACGTCAGTTTCATCGACCGCGTCGGCATCACCCAGGAAGTCCTGGCTATCCTCGGTGGGCGCAACCTCAATCTGGATGCGGTGGAGATGATCCCGCCGAACGTCTACATCGACGCGCCGACCCTGAGTCCGACAGTGCTCGAAGAGCTGAAAGATGCGTTGTTCCGCGTGCTCGGCGTGGAAGCGGTGACCGTCGTCGACATCCTCCCCGGCCAGCGTCGGCACTTGCAGCTCGATGCCTTGCTCGCGGCGATGACCGATCCAGTTTTAGCCCTCGACAGCGCCGGCAAAGTCTTGCTTGGCAACCCGGCATTGATCGCCCTCTACGGTCGCGAACCGGCCGGCGAAAGCGTCTCCGAATTGTTCAACGACCCCGGCCTGCTCGACACGCTGCTCGAACACGGCTTCCGCCTGCCGCTACGGGAAATCACCGTCAATGGTCAGACTCTGCTGCTCGACGCCACGCCAATCACCGACGCCGGCGCGCTGCTGACGTTGTATCAACCCAACCGCATCGGTGAACAACTCTCGGCGCTGCACCACGATCACGCCGAAGGTTTCGATGCGCTGCTTGGCGAGTCCCCTGCTATTCGCACTCTCAAGGCCCGTGCTCAACGTGTAGCAGCCCTCGATGCGCCGCTGTTGATTCAAGGCGAAACCGGCACCGGCAAAGAACTGGTTGCCCGCGCCTGTCACGCGATCAGTGCGCGGCACAACGCGCCGTTTCTTGCTCTGAACTGCGCAGCGCTGCCGGAGAACCTCGCCGAAAGCGAGCTGTTCGGCTACGCCCCCGGCGCCTTCACCGGTGCGGCGCGTGGCGGCAAACCCGGGCTGATGGAACTGGCCAACCAAGGCACGGTGTTTCTCGATGAGATCGGCGAGATGTCACCGTACTTGCAGGCGAAATTGCTGCGCTTCTTGAATGACGGCAGCTTCCGCCGCGTGGGCGGTGATCGTGAAGTGAAGGTCAACGTGCGCATCCTCAGCGCGACCCACCGCGATCTGGAAAAAATGGTCAGCGAAGGGTCGTTCCGCGAGGATCTGTTCTATCGCCTCAACGTGCTCAACGTGGAAGTGCCGCCGCTGCGTGAACGTGGTCAGGACATTCTGCTGCTGGCGCGCTACTTCATGCAGCAGGCTTGCGCGCAGATTCAGCGCCCGGTCTGCCGCCTCGCCCCGGGCACTTACCCGGCGCTGCTCGGCAATCGCTGGCCGGGCAATGTGCGGCAATTGCAGAACGTGATCTTTCGCGCGGCGGCGATTTGCGAAAGCAGCCTGGTGGACATCGGCGACCTCGACATCGCCGGCACCTCGGTGGCGCGGCAGACCGACAGCGATGTCGACAGCCTAGAACAAGCGGTCGAGTCGTTCGAGAAAGCGCTGCTGGAAAAACTCTACGTCAGCTACCCCTCGACCCGGCAACTGGCGAGCCGCCTGCAGACTTCGCATACCGCTATCGCCCATCGGTTGCGCAAGTACGGCATCCCCAACAAACCGTAACTCCTTTTGCACACTTAGCAAATCCGGCGCCGCGCCCTTGTAGGAGCAGAGCTTGCTCGCGAAAGCGGCCTTTCAGTTGCAATTAATGGTGACTGACAGACCGCTTTCGCGAGCAAGCTCTGCTCCTACATTTTGAACTGTGTTCCAGATTGTTTTCTGTAGGAGCTGCCGGAGGCTGCGATCTGTTGACTCTGGATGTGTATTGGCCGGGACAAGATCGCAGCCTTCGGCAGCTCCTACAGTTCGGGTTTCCAATTCAAGAATTGTATTTCCTGCTTAAAAGCGACCTTTATCTGTACTGAAAGCGCTACAGCGGAATGATGTCGTTACACCCTCCTCTGATCACCGCTGTGCAAGGCTTTGATCCGGTTCAGCTTTTCTCCTCGCCTTGTGCTGTAGCGATTTCGCTACGCACGCCACTGAGTCATATCCATCAAAATCACTCAACTCATTGATTTATAACGATAAATAAACCTTGGCCGCGTTCTTGCTAATCAACCCTTCATAAATAAAGGGCTTCCCTGCCCAAGCCTTCCACCGCGTCCACCAGACGAGTCTGGCCCCTGAGGAGTTTCCATGAGCGAGTTGCGTTTTACTGAAGATCACGAATGGCTGCGCACCGAAGCTGACGGCAGCGTTACTGTCGGCATCACCGCTTTCGCGCAGAACGCCTTGGGCGACGTGGTGTTCGTGCAACTGCCTGAATTGCAGGCGTACGACAAAGGCGCCGAAGCCGCCACCGTGGAATCGGTGAAAGCCGCCAGCGGCGTATACATGCCCCTCGACGGCGAAGTGCTGGCAACCAACCCGGCGCTGGAAGACAGCCCGGAACTGGTCAACGAAGATCCGCTGGGCGAAGGCTGGTTCTTCCGCTTCCAGCCAAGCGACGCCGCCGCTGTCGGCAAACTGCTCGATCAGGACGCGTACGACCGTCTGATCAAAGCCCAAGCCGAAGCCTGAGGAACACCGACATGACTCAAGTAAACCTTGGCACCGCCAACGAATTCATCGCCCGTCACATCGGCCCGCGCGCCGGTGACGAGCAAGCCATGCTCAACAGCCTCGGCTTCGATTCGCTCGAAGCGCTGAGCGCCAGCGTCATCCCGGAAAGCATCAAGGGCACCAGCGTGCTCGGCATGGACGACGGCCTCAGCGAAGCCGATGCCCTGGCGATGATCAAAGGCATCGCCGGCAAGAATCAGTTGTTCAAGACTTACATCGGCCAGGGCTACTACAACTGCCACACGCCGTCGCCGATCCTGCGCAACTTGCTGGAAAATCCGGCCTGGTACACCGCTTACACGCCGTACCAGCCAGAAATTTCCCAGGGCCGTCTCGAAGCGTTGCTGAACTTCCAGACCATGATCAGCGACCTCACCGGTCTGCCGATCGCCAACGCATCCTTGCTCGACGAAGCCACCGCCGCTGCCGAAGCCATGACCTTCTGCAAACGCCTGAGCAAGAACAAGGGCAGCCACCAATTCTTCGCCTCGATCCACAGCCACCCGCAAACCCTCGACGTGCTGCGCACCCGTGCCGAGCCACTTGGCATTGAAGTCGTTGTGGGCGATGAGCGTGAACTGACTGACGTGACGCCGTTCTTCGGCGCGCTGCTGCAATACCCGGCCGCCAACGGTGACGTGTTCGACTACCGCGAACTGACCGAACGCTTCCACGCCGCCAACGCGTTGGTGGCCGTGGCCGCTGATCTGCTGGCCCTGACCCTGCTGACCGCCCCGGGCGAATTCGGCGCTGACGTCGCCATCGGTTCGGCACAACGCTTCGGCGTGCCGCTGGGCTTCGGTGGCCCGCACGCCGCTTACTTCTCCACCAAAGATGCGTTCAAGCGCGACATGCCGGGCCGTCTGGTCGGTGTTTCGGTTGACCGTTTCGGCAAGCCGGCCCTGCGTCTGGCGATGCAGACCCGCGAGCAACACATCCGTCGCGAGAAGGCCACGTCGAACATCTGCACCGCGCAGGTGCTGCTGGCCAACATCGCCAGCATGTACGCCGTCTACCACGGCCCGAAAGGCCTGACGCAGATCGCCAACCGCGTGCATCACCTGACCGCGATTCTGGCCAAGGGCCTGACCGCGTTGGGCGCTAACGTCGAACAAGCCAGCTTCTTCGACACCCTGACCGTGGCCACCGGCGCACAAACCGCCGCACTTCACGACAAGGCGCACGCTGCGCAGATCAACTTGCGCGTGATCGACGCTCAGCGTCTGGGTCTGTCGGTCGACGAAACCACCACCCAGGCGGATATTGAAACCCTGTGGGGCCTGTTCGCCGACGGCAAGACCCTGCCGGAGTTCGCTGCACTTGCTGCGACCGTGCAAAGCACCATCCCAGCAGCGCTGGTACGCCAGTCGCCAATCCTCAGCCACCCGGTGTTCAACCGTTATCACTCGGAAACCGAGCTGATGCGCTACCTGCGCAAACTGGCGGACAAGGATCTGGCACTGGATCGCACCATGATCCCGCTGGGTTCGTGCACCATGAAACTCAACGCCGCCAGCGAAATGATCCCGGTGACCTGGGCTGAATTCGGCGCGCTGCACCCGTTCGCCCCGGCCGCGCAAAGCGCCGGTTACCAGCAACTGACCTTTGAGCTGGAAGCGATGCTCTGCGCCGCCACCGGTTACGACGCGATCTCGCTGCAACCGAACGCCGGTTCGCAAGGTGAATACGCCGGCCTGCTGGCGATCCGCGCCTATCACCAGAGTCGTGGCGATGAGCGCCGCGACATCTGCCTGATCCCGTCGTCCGCCCACGGCACCAACCCGGCCACCGCCAACATGGCTGGCATGCGCGTGGTCGTGACTGCGTGCGATGCCCGCGGCAACGTTGATATCGAAGACCTGCGCGCCAAAGCGATCGAGCACCGCGAACACCTCGCCGCGCTGATGATCACTTACCCGTCGACCCACGGCGGACCACGCCAACACGCAAACCACTGCGCCGACAGTGTTCGATCAACCAGAGGATCATCGGCGTTTTGCCGGTGCCGCCCACGGTGAT
>NZ_JBIVJB010000053.1:0-33736 GCF_044750025.1 Pseudomonas sp. NPDC088885
GATCGGCGGTGTGCTCGAGACCCTGCCCGCGCAGATGGCTTTCCTCTGCCCGAACGTCAACTCCTACCGTCGTTTCGGCGCACAGTTCTACGTGCCGAACTCGCCGTGCTGGGGTCTGGACAACCGCACCGTGGCGATTCGCGTACCGACCGGCTCGTCCGATGCCGTACGTATCGAACACCGCGTGGCCGGCGCCGACGCCAACCCGTACCTGCTGATGGCTTCGGTACTGGCCGGCGTGCACCACGGTCTGACCAACAAGATCGAACCGGGCGCGCCTGTCGAAGGCAACAGCTACGAGCAGAACGAGCAAAGCCTGCCGAACAACTTGCGCGATGCCTTGCGTGAGCTGGACGACAGCGAGGTGATGGCCAAGTACATCGATCCGAAGTACATCGATATCTTCGTCGCCTGCAAGGAAAGCGAGCTGGAGGAGTTCGAACACTCCATCTCCGACCTTGAGTACAACTGGTATCTGCATACCGTTTAAGCGGTTGTAGCACCAAAAAGAACGCCGTCGGCTGATTCAGCCAACGGCGTTTTTTTATGGCGCGCAGAATTGCGAATGATGGCCGCCTGCGGCGGTTCGGGAGCAAGCCCCCTCCCACAGGGATCCGCCTGTGTGCACAAAATTTCATCTCACTGGAGATCCATTGTGGGAGGGGGCTTGCTCCCAAAGGCGTACTGGCAGACAACACGGAACCCGGCTCGTACAATGCCCGCTGCCCCGCAGGAGACTTTCATGACGCGTCCCGCCCCCGTTCGCAAACCCCGTGCCCGCAGTCAGGCGCGCATCGATTCGATACTCGACGCCGCGCGCACGTTGCTGGCCGCCGAGGGCGTGGCGAGTCTGTCGATCTACAGCGTCGCCGAACGCGCGCAGATTCCGCCCTCCTCCGTGTACCACTTTTTCGCCAGCGTACCGGCCTTGCTCGAAGCGCTGACGGCGGATGTGCACGCGGCATTTCGCGCCTGCCTGCAAGCGCCGATCGATCACGAAGCGCTGCGCGACTGGCGCGATCTGTCGCGGTTGGTCGAGCAACGGATGCTGGAGATCTACGACGAAGACGCCGCCGCACGCCAGTTGATTCTCGCCCAGCACGGCTTGACCGAAGTGACCCAGGCAGACCGGCAGCACGACATTGAACTCGGCGACCTGATGCACAAGCTGTTCAATCATCACTTCGAGTTGCCGAGGCTGCCGGAGGATGTTGATGTGTTTGCCTTGGCGATGGAGTTGGGCGACCGGGTGTATGCGCGCTCGGTGCAGCAGCATGGGCAGATCACCCCGCGCATGGCCGAGGAAGGGATGCGCGTGTTTGATGCCTATATCGGCCTGTATTTGCCACCTTATCTGCCCAAGCGCTGAGCCGTGATCGTTCCCACGCTCTGCGTGGGAATGCAGCCCGTGACGCTCCGCGTCACTGGACGCGGAGCGTCCCTAGAGGCATTCCCACGCGGAGCGTGGGAACGATCACAAAAAACCCCGAAGGGCTCACGCCGTTCAGGGTTGTTTTTTACTCACTAGCTTACAACTTGGCGATCGACACCTCGGTGGATTTCACAAAGGCGATCACTTCGCTGCCCACCACCAGTTCCAGCTCCTTGACCGAACGGGTGGTGATCACCGAAGTGACGATGCCCGAAGCGGTTTGCACGTCGATTTCCGACAGCACGTCGCCGAGGACGATTTCCTTGATCGAGCCTTTGAACTGGTTGCGCACGTTGATGGCTTTAATAGTCATGATATTTCTCCTGAGGTCGAAATAAGCGGCAAGTGGCAAGCTTCAAGCGGCAAGCAAAAGCACATCGCGTCTACCTGTAGCTTGTAGCTTGAAGCTCGCAGCTGCTTCATTGCGCCCAACGCAATTGCGTAGGCAGTGGTGAAACAGGTTCCGGCGCCGGCGGTTCGCCGGGCAGGGACAAAACTCGGTTGAGCACTTCGGTTTCCAGCGCGGCCAGTCGGTGCGAACCGCGTACCCGTGGGCGCGGCAGTTCGACGTGCAGGTCAAGGCCGACTTCGCCGTCCTCGATCAGAATCACCCGGTCGGCAATCGCCACCGCTTCGCTGACGTCGTGGGTCACCAGCAACACCGTGAAGCCGTGTTGCTGCCAGAGACGTTCGATCAGTTGCTGCATTTCAATGCGGGTCAGCGCGTCCAGTGCGCCGAGCGGTTCGTCGAGCAGCAGCAGCCGTGGCTGATGGATCAGCGCCCGGGCCAGCGCAACGCGCTGCTTCTGTCCGCCAGACAAAGCCGCCGGCCACTCATTGGCGCGATCGGCCAGGCCCACCGCGTCCAGTGCTTCAAGAGCCTTCGGGCGCCAGTTGCCTTTAAGCCCGAGACCAACGTTGTCGATGATCTTTTTCCACGGCAGCAGACGCGCTTCCTGGAACATCAATCGGGTGTCTTCCCGCGCATCGCTGAGCGGCGCAGAACCGGCGAGCAAGTCGCCGCCAGTCGGTTGATCGAGGCCGGCGAGCAAGCGCAGCAAGGTGCTTTTGCCGCAGCCACTGCGTCCGACCACCGCGACGAATTGCCCCGCCGGAATGTGCAGATCGATGTCACGCAGCACCTGCCGCGCGCCGAAGGTTTTCTGCAGGTTGCGCACCGCCAGCGGAATCCCGCGCAGCAGGCGTGGAGGTTGTTGAGCGGTCATGCTGCACCTCCTTTGGCAACCTGATACGCCGGATGCCAGCGCAACCACACACGTTCAAGTCCACGAGCCGCGAGGTCGGCGAGTTTGCCGAGCACCGCGTAAAGCAGGATCGCCAGCACCACCACGTCGGTCTGCAAAAACTCCCGGGCATTCATTGCCAGGTAGCCGATGCCGGAGCTGGCGGAAATGGTTTCGGCGACGATCAGCGTCAGCCACATAAAGCCCAGTGCGAAGCGCACACCGACCAGGATCGAAGGCAGCGCGCCCGGCAGAATCACCTGCCAGAACAGGCTGAAACCGGACAGGCCATAACTGCGCGCCATCTCCACCAGCGCCGGATCAACATTGCGGATGCCGTGATAAGTGTTGAGGTAGATCGGGAACAACGTGCCCAACGCCACCAGAAAAATCTTCGCCGACTCGTCGATGCCGAACCACAGGATCACCAGCGGAATCAGCGCCAAGTGCGGCACGTTACGGATCATCTGCACCGAGCTGTCGAGCAGGCGTTCGCCCCATTTCGACAGTCCGGTAATGAAGCCCAAGACCAGACCGATGCTGCCGCCGATGGTGAAACCGAGGGCCGCGCGCCAGCCGCTGATCGCCAGGTGCGTCCAGATTTCGCCGCTGCGCACCAGGCTCACGCCGGCTTCGATTACCGCCACTGGTGCCGGCAGAATCCGTGTCGACAACCAACCGGCCGACACCGACAACTGCCACACCGCCAGCAACAACACCGGCAACGCCCAGGGCGCGAGGCTGTGGATGATTTTCTTCATGGCGCGCCTCAGCTCTGCGACGCGGCTTTGGGAAGAATGTCGTTGGCGACCATCTCGCCGAACGGGCTGACGTAACCGGCGCTTTTCGGCAGTTCCGGACGCTCGATGTCGAGGTGCGGGAACAGCAGTTCAGCGACGCGATACGACTCTTCGAGGTGTGGATAACCGGAGAAGATGAAGGTGTCGATACCCAGATCGGCGTATTCCTTCACGCGCGCGGCCACGGTCGGGCCATCGCCAACCAGCGCCGTACCGGCACCGCCGCGCACCAGACCAACACCGGCCCACAGATTCGGGCTGACTTCGAGGTTGTCGCGGCTGCCGCCGTGCAGGGCGGCCATGCGTTGCTGGCCGACCGAATCGAAACGCGCCAGCGAAGCTTGAGCGCGAGCGATGGTGTCGTCGTCCAGGTGCGAGATCAGACGATCCGCCGCTTGCCACGCTTCTGCGTTAGTTTCACGGACGATCACGTGCAGACGAATGCCGAAGCGCACGGTGCGGCCGAGTTTGGCGGCTTTGGCGCGAACTTGGGCGATCTTCTCGGCGACGGCTGCTGGCGGCTCGCCCCAGGTCAGCACCATTTCCACTTGTTCAGCGGCCAGATCTTGCGCGGCTTCCGAAGAACCACCGAAGTACAGCGGCGGACGCGGTTGCTGGATCGGCGGATAGAGCAACTTCGCGCCTTTCACGCTGATGTGCTCGCCGTCGTAATCAACGGTTTCGCCTTCCAGCACTCGGCGCCAGATGCGGGTGAATTCCACCGAGGCTTGATAGCGTTCTTCGTGGCTGAGGAACAGACCGTCGCCGGCCAATTCTTCTGGGTCACCGCCGGTTACCAGGTTGAACAGCGCACGGCCGCCGGACAGACGATCCAGCGTCGCTGCCTGCCGCGCCGCGACCGTCGGGGAAATGATCCCGGGGCGCAGCGCAACAAGAAACTTCAGACGTTGGGTCACCGGGATCAGCGACGCCGCCACCAGCCACGAGTCTTCGCAAGAGCGGCCGGTCGGAATCAGCACGCCGCCGAAACCCAGACGATCCGCCGCTTGCGCGACCTGTTGCAGATAACCGTGGTCGACGGCGCGAGCGCCTTCGGCGGTGCCAAGGTAATGGCCGTCACCGTGGGTAGGCAGGAACCAGAAGATATTGAGGCTCATGGAGTGGTCTCCTTGGGGATTCGAATTACAGCGCTTTGGCCACAGCGGCCGGTGGTGTCCAGATCACATCCTTGATGCTCAGCGGCTTCGGAATCAGCTTGAGCTGGTAGAACGTGTCAGCGATCTTTTGCTGCGCAGCGACCACTTCCGGGGTCAGGAACAGCGCGCCGTAGCCCTGGCGTTTCACCGAGGTCAGGGTGATGTCTGCCGGCAGGCCGAGCAGTGGCGCGAGTTGCTGGGTCACGTCTTCAGGGTTGGCTTTCGACCATTCGCCGACGGCACGCACTTCCTCAACGAGGGCTTTGATCACCTCAGGATTTTTCTGTGCGTAAGGCTTGGTGGCGAGATAGAACTGGTGGTTGTCGACGATGCCTTTGCCGTCGCGCAGGGTGTGCGCTTGCAGTTGTTTCTCGGCGGCAGCCTGGTACGGATCCCAGATGACCCAAGCATCGACGCTGCCACGTTCGAAGGCAGCGCGGGCGTCGGCCGGCGGCAGGAACACGGTTTGAATGTCGGTGTATTTGAGACCGGCGTCTTCCAGCGCACGCACCAGCAGGTAGTGGACGTTGGAGCCTTTGTTCAGCACGACTTTCTTGCCCTTGAGATCGGCCACCGATTTGATCGGCGAGTCTTTCGGCACAAGGATCGCTTCGCTGTTGGGCGCTGGCGGTTCGTAGGCAACGTAGAGCAGATCAGCGCCAGCAGCCTGAGCGAACACCGGTGGAGTTTCGCCAGTAACACCGAAGTCGATCGAGCCGACGTTCAGGCCCTCCAGTAGCTGCGGGCCGCCGGGGAATTCAGTCCATTGCACGTCGACGCCTTGAGCGGCCAGACGTTTTTCCAGCGTGCCTTTGGCTTTGAGCAGCACTAGCGTGCCGTACTTCTGATAACCGATCCGAAGAGTCTCGGCTTGAGCTTGAGTGATGGCGCCGAAGGTGACAGCCGCAGCAAACAGAGCGACCAGACCACGACGCAAAAATACAGTGCGCATAGCGCTCTCCTTTTTGCTGTTGGGTTTTGGCTGCACCTGCTTAACCGTTAGCGGCTGAGTAAGGTGAAGTACATCAAATGCGGGTGAGGCTTAAATGCTCCAGCGAGCACTCAACAAACGTTGGTTCAACAAGCCCGGTTCCAGCGGTTTCGGGCGGCGGGCCATGGCGCCGACAAACTGATCTAGCGCTTCATGCAGACGCTGCTCCAGCGCCGGTGCCAGTTGCGCGGCAGCACTGCCTTCGCCGTAAGCAATCTGGCTGTCCTCGGCGAAAATCCCCTGGAGCATTTCCTGGGCTTTCAGCGCCGACAACACAGGCTTGAGCGCGTAATCGACCACCAGCATGTGGGCGATGCTGCCGCCGGTGGCCATTGGCAAAACAATCTTGTGATTCAGGGCACGCTCTGGGAGCAGATCCAGCAGCGTCTTCAACGCGCCAGAGAAAGACGCTTTGTAAACCGGTGTGGCGATCAACAGGCCGTCGGCGTTTTCAATCTGTTGCAGCAGGTCGAGCACCTTCGGGCTGTCGAAGCGGGCATGGAGCAAATCTTCGGCCGGGAAATCCCGAATCTGATAACTCACCACTTCCACGCCTTGCTGCTGCAACCAACGTTGCGAGCGCTCCAGTAGCACCCCGGAACGGGAGCGCAGGCTGGGACTGCCACCGAGTGAGACAACCAGCATTGAGACGATTCCTTAAGCGTTACAGGCGATTCGCGGGTTGCGATCTCGCTTCGATGGGAGTGACCTTACCAGCTGATTTATATATCCATAAATCATATTTATTCATTTGGTTATGCGTTTTGGAGATATGCGGATTGCTTTGTTTCGGACGAAAAAAAAGGCCGTCGAAACGGCCTGAAATCCCCTGCTTAGTGGTTCCGTGGTGACTGGACTAACGCCTTCGCGAGCAGGCTCGCTCCCACATTTGGAATGCGATCACCTGTGGGAGCGAGCCTGCTCGCGAAAGCGGTGGTGGCTACACCGCAAATCTCACTTGTTCGGCTGTGGCGTCAGGCGCAGATACGGCTTAACAGCCCGATAGCCCTTAGGAAAGCGCTGCTTGATCTCTTCCTCGTCCTTCAACGAAGGCACGATCACTACCTCATCACCGTCCTGCCAGTTGGCCGGCGTGGCCACTTTGTAGTTGTCGGTGAGTTGCAGCGAATCGATCACCCGCAGAATCTCGTGGAAGTTGCGCCCGGTGCTCGCCGGGTAGGTGATGGTCAGGCGAATCTTTTTGTTCGGATCGATCACGAACAGCGAACGTACGGTCAACGTGTCGTTGGCGTTCGGGTGGATCAGGTCATACAAATCCGAGACCTTGCGATCGGCATCGGCCAGGATCGGAAAGTTGACGAGGGTGTTCTGGGTTTCGTTGATGTCTTCGATCCACTTGTGGTGCGAGTCCACCGGGTCGACCGACAGCGCGATGGCTTTGACGCCGCGCTTGCTGAATTCATCTTTGAGTTTGGCGGTGAAGCCAAGCTCAGTGGTGCACACCGGCGTGAAGTCCGCCGGGTGGGAGAACAGCACGCCCCAGCTATTGCCCAGCCACTCGTGAAAACGAATCTTGCCGGCACTGGAATCCTGTTCGAAGTCGGGGGCGATGTCGCCGAGTCTGAGGCTCATGGTGCTGCTCCTGATGAGTTGTTGGAGACCTCAACTGTAGCTCGGGATTTGCCATCATGAAAAAGAATAAATAATCAGATATCTAGATCATAAGTGAATATTAAACATCTGTTCACTGGACGCTGAACGGCATCCCGACGAACATCGGTCGCAAGGTTCGAGAAGGCCTTGAGTTGCAGTAAAGAGGGAAATTCGGGGAGGGCTTACGGGGGTGGGCCTGACTCGAAAACGCAAAAGCCCCGTCCGGCGCGATGCCGGACGGGGCTTTTTTTACTTCAGATACTTGAAAACGCTATTACAGCAGCGGCAGCGAGTAGCTGAGGATCAGACGGTTTTCGTCCTGATCGCGCTGACCGGCGATGTCGTTGCGCCACGAAGCGTTTTTCCACATGAAGCCCACGTTCTTCAACGGGCCTTCCGGGATCACGTACGCAACGGTCAAATCGCGTTCCCACTCGGAAGCGCCGTTCGAGGTTTGAACGCGACCGGCGTTGTAGGTATCGATGTTGTCGCCACGCAGGTAAACCATGCCAGCGGTCAAGCCAGGCACGCCCACTTTGGCGAAGTCATAGGAGTAGCGTGCTTGCCAGGTGCGCTCGCCGGCACGGCCGAACTTCTGGATTTGCATGTCGGTGATGGTGTAGTTCGACGAACCGTCGCCCTGGTTCAGCCAAGGGAAGTCGCTGCTGCCGTTGCTGACCTGATAGCCACCACCGAAGGTGTGACCGGCAACGGTGTACAGGAACAAGCCGCTGTACAGGTTGTTGTCGACTTTACCGCGACCGTTGGCGAAACCAGCGTAGCTACCGGTGCTGTAGTAAGCAGGCGTGTCGCCGTTGGCGCCGTCATCGGAGCTGTTGAAGTAACGCAGATCGGACTTCAGCACGCCCGGGCCGATTGCCCAGTTGTGAACCAGACCCAGGAAGTGTTGCTTGTAGAAATCTTCCAGGTTGCCGTAGTAGTACTGGGCAGTCAGGTCTTTGGTGATTTTGTAGTCACCACCGGCGTAGATGAACTTGTTGCTGTCGCGACCGCTGACGGTTGGGCTGTTAGCGCCACCAATCGACAGTTGCTCGTTGTTGCTGGAGTTACGACCTTTCACGGCTTCGATCTGACCACCGACCAGGGTCAGGTCTTTGATGTCTCCGGAAGTGATCTGGCCACCCTGCCAGGTTTGTGGCAGCAGACGACCGTCGTTGGTCACGATGACCGGCAGTTTTGGCTGCAGGGTGCCCAATTTCAGTTCGGTCTGGGAGATCTTGGCTTTGGCAGTCAGGCCCAGGCTCGAGTAGTTATCAACTGCTTCGCCGTTGGACTTGCTCGGGAACACAGTGCCGCCGTAAGAGGTAGCAGTAGCGCCGTTAGTGCCGCCGCCCGAATCCAGCTTGATGCCCAGCAGGCCGATGGCGTCGATACCGAAGCCGACGGTGCCTTGGGTGTAACCGGAGATGAAACGCAGATCGAAGCCTTGGCCCCATTCTTCGTTCTTGCTCTGAGCGCCAGCGGCTTTGGTGCCGGAGTCACGGTTATCGGTGTTGATGTAGAAGTTACGCAGCCCCAGTGTGGCCTTGCTGTCTTCGATGAAACCGGCGGCGCCTGCCTGCTGCGCCATAACCCCTACGGCCACAGCCAGGGCCAAGGTGGACTTGTTCATGTATAGCTCCTCTCGTTTCTAATTTTTGTGTTCCTGGCCCGGGGTCTGATGCCCTGGATCCTAAGATGCGCGATTAGCGCCAGACCGTGACTGACAAGTCAATCGTAACCTCGTGTGTCTACGACCAAGGTCTAATCGCAGTGATTTGGTCCCTGCACAGTACTGATTTCCTGATAACCCCAAAAAGAATTATTTCATTCTTTTTAATACCATTCGAGTATATGGCCCATTAATGGCCACCTGCAGCGGGATACAGGATATCGGCTACTAAGCTCATTCCTAAATGGTATTTGTTAGCCTTTTTTTAGATCGATTAGCTTTGACGTATTCAAATCACGTCAAACCCTATCCAAAAGGCGACGCCATCATGGCCAAACGCGCACTATCGAGTCAATTTGTTACAGTTTGTGTATCGGCAATATTTTCTTTTTCCGCACAGGCAGCCAACCTCACCGTTGGCTACCAAACCGGTATCGATCCGAGCAAAGTCCCGCAGGCTGACGGCGTCTACGAGAAAACCATTGGCGAGAAGATCGACTGGCGTCGCTTCAACAGCGGCCCGGAAGTTGTGACAGCCATTGCTTCGGGCGACGTGCAGATCGGCAATCTCGGTTCCAGCCCGTTGGCGGCGGCGGCCTCGCGTAATCTGCCGATCGTGGCGTTCATTGTTTCGGCACAGATCAACGCCGCCGAAGCACTGGTGGTGCGCAATGGCAGCGGCATCAATACCCCGCAGGATCTGGTCGGCAAGACCATCGCCACACCCTTCGTTTCCACCTCGCATTACAGCCTGCTCGGTGCCCTGAAGCATTGGGGCCTCGACGCTTCGAAAGTCAAAGTGGTGAACCTGCAACCGGCAGAAATCGCCGCGGCGTGGAAGCGTGGCGATATTGATGGCGCGTTTGTCTGGTCGCCGGCGCTGGGTGAAATCCGCAAGACCGGCAAGACCTTGACCGATGCTGCGCAAGTTGGCCAGTGGGGCGCGCCGACCTTTGAAGTGTGGGTCGCACGCAAGGACTTTGCCGAGAAGCACCCGGACGTCGTGGCCAAATTCGCCAAGGTCACACTGGACTCGTTTGCTGATTACGCGGCGCACAAAGACAGCTGGACGGCTGACTCGGTGCCTGTGCAAAAAATCGCCAAACTGACCGGTGCCAATGCCGCCGACGTGCCTGAATTGCTCGCCGATTCCGCATTCCCGGATGCCAAGGCACAACAAACCACGGCGCTGCTGGACGGCGGCACGGCGAAGGCGATTGGCGAGACGGCGAAGTTTTTGAAGGAACAGGGCAAAGTTGAGACGGTGCTGCCGGATTATTCGCCGTACGTGAGCGCGAAGTTCATCACCGAGTAATTGATCGTTCCCACGCCGATCGCTGATCGTTCCCACGCTCCGCGTGGGAATTCAGCCCGGGACGCTCCGCGTCCCATCGAAAGCCGAACGCGGAGCGTCCGTTGAGGCATTCCCACGCAGAGCGTGGGAACGATCGATGAACCGGGTCAGAGGGTTTTTTCGAAGATCTTCGAGTTGCGCTGGTAGTTGTACAGCGACGCCCGTGCCGCTGGCAGGCGCTCGACGCTGCTTGGCTCGAAGCCGCGTTCGCGGAACCAGTGCGCGGTGCGCGTGGTAAGCACGAACAACGTTTTCAAGCCCTGCGCCCGCGCACGTGTCTCGATGCGCTCCAGCAACTCATCGCCGCGACGACCGTGGCGATATTCCGGGTTCACTGCCAGGCACGCCAGTTCACCGGCATCCGATTCGGCAATCTGATACAGCGCCGCACAGGCGATGATCATGCCTTCACGTTCGACCACGCTGAACTGCTCGATTTCGCGCTCCAGCACTTCGCGCGAACGACGCACCAGAATCCCCTGCTCTTCCAGCGGACTGATCAAGTCGAGCAAACCGCCGACATCTTCAATCGCCGCTTCGCGCACCAATTCAAATTGCTCTTGCGCGACCAGCGTACCGCCACCGTCACGGGTAAACAGTTCGGTCAGCAGCGCACCGTCTTCCACGTAACTGACGATATGGCTACGCGCGACACCGCCACGGCACGCTTCGGCAGCGGCATCAAGCAGTTCCGCCTGATAGTTGCTGCCCAGACGCTGCAAATGCGCCGGCACTTGTTGCGGGCGCAGTTCGCGCACCAGTTTGCCGTTTTCGTCGATCAGGCCGAGGTCGGCGCCGAACAGCAGCAGCTTATCGGCACCCAGATCAATGGCGGCGCGGGTAGCGACGTCTTCGCAGGCGAGGTTGAAGATTTCACCGGTCGGCGAGTAGCCCAGCGGCGACAGCAGCACGATCGAACGCTCATCCAGCAGGCGATTGATGCCCTTGCGGTCGACCCGGCGCACTTCGCCGGTGTGGTGATAGTCGACGCCCTCAAGCACGCCAATCGGCCGCGCGGTCACGAGGTTGCCGCTGGCCACGCGCAGACGCGAGCCCTGCATCGGCGACGAGGCCATGTCCATCGACAACCGCGCTTCAATGGCAATGCGCAACTGACCGACCGCGTCGATCACACACTCCAGCGTCGCGGCATCGGTGATGCGCATGCCGTGATGGTAATGCGGGGTCAGGCCGCGCGCGGCGAGGCGGGTTTCAATCTGCGGGCGCGAACCATGCACCAGCACCAGCCGCACGCCAAGGCTGTGCAGCAAGACCAGGTCGTGGACGATGTTGCCGAAATTCGGATGCTCCACGCCGTCGCCGGGCAGCATGACGACGAAAGTGCAATCGCGGTGGGCATTGATGTAAGGGGACGCGTGACGAAGCCAATTAACGTATTCGGGCATGAACCTGGGCCTGTAATAAATAGCAGCCGGAAAAAGGGCGAAACGGAAAACGCACAGCGGGCTGATGGTTATCGTCGGAACAGGCTTGGCGACACGCGCGCTCTCCTCATGAATACGGGTTCAATTCCCACAAATTTAACAACTACCCCCCTGTAGGAGCTGCCGCAGGCTGCGATCTTTTGATCCTGAAACCAACATCAAAAGATCGCAGCCTTCGGCAGCTCCTACAAGGAATGCGCTCAATGCTTCAGGCAGTAATGTTCAATCAGTTGCCGTAATAGATGCACGGTAGGCTGCAAACGTGACATTTCAAGGTACTCGCCGGGCTGATGCGCGCAGGCAATGTCGCCGGGGCCGAGGACGATGGTTTCGCAGCCGAGGCGCTGAAGATAAGGCGCTTCGGTGCCGAACGCTACTGCTTCGGCGCTGTGACCGGTGAGCTTTTCGGCGATGCGCACCAGTTCGGCGTCTGCATCCTGCTCGAACGGCGGCACTTCCGGGAACAACGGTTTGTAATCAATCTTCACCTGATGCCGCTCGGCGACCGGGTTGAGCTTGCGCAGAATCTCCGCGCGCAGCACCTTCGGATCCATGCCCGGCAGCGGCCGCAGGTCGAACTCCAGCGAACACTGGCCGCAAATCCGGTTGGGATTATCGCCGCCATGAATGCAACCGAAGTTCATCGTCGGCTGCGGCACGCTGAACTGCGGGTTGTTGAATTCACGCTGCCACAACAGGCGCAGACCGCGCAGTTCGCCGATCGCATCGTGCATCGCCTCAAGAGCGCTGTGGCCCAGGCGCGGATCCGACGAATGGCCGCTCTGCCCGAGAATGTCGATGCGCTCCATCATGATGCCTTTGTGCATGCGGATCGGCTTGAGCCCGGTCGGCTCGCCGATCACCGCCGCACGCCCCAGCGGACGCCCGGCCTCGGCCAGCGCGCGGGCGCCGGACATCGAGCTTTCTTCATCGCAGGTGGCGAGGATCAACAGCGGTTGCTTGAACGGTTGATCGAGCAGCGGCAACACCGCTTCGATGATCAGCGCGAAAAAGCCCTTCATGTCGCAACTGCCGAGGCCGACCCAGCGGCCATCGACTTCGGTCAATTTCAGCGGATCGGTCTGCCACAACGCATCGTCGTACGGCACCGTGTCGCTGTGCCCGGCCAGCACCAGCCCGCCGGGGCCGCTGCCGAAACTGGCGAGCAGGTTGAATTTGCCGGGGCTGACTTGCTGGATATCGCAGCTGAAACCCAGATCACCCAGCCAGCCGGCAAGCAAATCGATCACCGCGCGGTTGGACTGATCAAGGTTCGGTTGGGTACAGCTGACCGACGGCGCGGCGATCAGCGTCGCGAACTGGTCTTGCATGGACGGCAAAGGCATCGCTGACTCCAACTCCCGATTTGAAGTCCATCATAGAACCATCCGGCGTCAGGAATAAACCGCCGCAGGGCGTAGGACGAATCAGTCCTGTACACTGCACGGCCTTGGCAGCCACATATTCCCCGGCTGCGCTCCCGATCCTGGATTTTCCGGCCATGCAGAAAGAAACCGAAATCAAACTCCGCGTCAGCCGCGAAACCCTCGCCGCCCTGCGCGAGCACCCGTTACTGAAAAAACGCAACAAAAGTGGCTGGGAACGCCGTGAGTTGATGAACCAGTACTTCGACACCCCCGAGCGCGATCTGGCTCAGGCCAAAGTCGCCCTGCGCCTGCGCAAGGACGGTGACGAAGTGATTCAGACCCTCAAGACCCGTGGCCAGAGCGTCGCCGGCCTGTCCGAGCGTAATGAATACGACTGGAAGTTGCCGAAAGCCAAACTCGACGTGAAGAAACTCGACGGCGAATGCTGGCCCGAGTCGCTGGCCGAGCTGGACAAGAAAACCCTCAAGCCGATCTTCACCACCGATTTCGTCCGCGAGCGCGCCGAAATCGCCTGGGGCCGTGGCAAGAGCAAAGTGGTTATCGAAGCCGCGCTGGATCTCGGTCACGTTGTAGTCGGCAAGCAGAAAGAAGAAATCTGCGAACTGGAACTGGAACTGCGCGAAGGCGAGCCTGCTGCGCTGCTGGAACTGGCCGCTGAACTGGCCGCTACCCTCGCGCTGATGCCGTGCGACATCAGCAAGGCTGAGCGCGGTTATCGTCTGTACGACGCCAACAGCTACTCGCTGAGCCTGCCGGCGCCAGAGCTGACCGCGGAAACCCAGCTCGACGACGCCTTTGCCGCGCTGAGCTGGCACTTGCTCGGCAGCAGCCAGCGTCTGGCTGAACAGTACCGTTTCAACGGCCACTGGCGCCTGCTGCTCGACTGGGTCGAGAACCTCGCGGAAATGCGCGCCCTGCTCAGCAGCCTCGGCCAGGCCGCACCGCGTCAGTCGACCCACGACTTGCGCGTTGCTCTGGATGCATTGCTGGAAGACTGGCGCCCGCTGGTGCAGGCCGGTATCGAAGACGAAGACGTGCGCAAAGCCGCGCCGGAGCAGTTCCTCGAAGAACTCGAAGACCCACGCTGGGGCTTGTTCTCGCTGAACACTTCGCGCTGGTTGCTGGCTCGCACCTGGACCGCCGAGCGTAACGTGCGTGGTAATCGTCAGGGCGGCGCGCAGTTGCACAGCTGGCTGCCGCGTACCTTGGGTGAAGAAGCGACGGCCCTGCAATTGCAGCGTTATCAGCAGCAGCCGGAAGATCTGGCTGAACAACTGCCGCGTATCGAGCGCATTCAGGTCTGGCTGCACCACGCACGCAACGTGCTGGAGATCCCGGAAATGGATCGCCTGTACGGCGAACTGAACAAACTGGCACAACTGGCCAACGAGCCGACGATCACTGACGAACTGCTTGATGCACGCAAGCAGCAGGCGATTGCGGTTTACCAGAATCGTGCGTGGAAAATGCTGCTGCGCATGTAACACCGCTAAAAGATCGCAGCCTTGATCGTTCCCACGCTCCGCGTGGGAATGCAGCCCGGGATGCTCCGCGTCCCAAAGCGGACGCAGAGCGTCCATTGAGGCATTCCCACGCAGAGCGTGGGAACGATCAGTTATCCCCTGGCCACAGAGGTTATTCGCACTAAACCGGGAGGCTGGTGGTGGATTTGATCTCCGACAGCGCCACAATCGAATTCACTTCCTGAATCCCCGGTACCAGCGACAACTTCTCGAAGAAGAACCGCTCATACGCCTCAATGTCCGCCGCGACGATCCGCAACAAAAAATCCACCGCGCCCATCAGCACATAACACTCCAGCACCTCCGGAAAGCCGCGAATCGCTTCGGTGAATTCGGTGAAGTTCGAACGCCCGTGCGCGTTGAGTTTGATCTCGGCGAAGATCTGCGTGTTCAGGCCAATCTTCTTGCGATCAAGCAAGGTCACCTGGCCACGAATGATGCCCTCCTCCTTCATCCGCTGAATCCGCCGCCAGCACGGCGATTGCGAGAGGCCGACCTGCTCGGCGATCTGCGCGCTCGACAGTGAAGCGTCCTCTTGCAGAAGGGCGAGAATCTTGCGGTCGTAGCTGTCCAGCTCACTGTGCATAGAAAAACCTCTAATCAACTGCCTTGCGAATTGGTCCATTCGATCAATCGCCAATAACGCCGATCATAGCCAAGAAATACCCCGCACCGAATGTAAAAATTCCTCCAGAGAATTTGGAGACTCGTCATGCCGCACCTCGAAGCCGTCACCACCACGCCCACCCGCGCCGATGTCTGGAACGTCAGCAACGCCCATTGCCTGGCGCAATATCAAATCCTCGCCGAAGCCGAGCCGGATTTGCTGGTGCGGGTGCTGAATCTGTTCGCCCTGCAATTCCTCACGCCCGAGCAGGTCAATGTGCAGCGCATGGACGATCTGATGTCGATCGACATCGTCATGGGCGGACTCAGTTGGCATCGCGCGCAAGTGATCGCGGAAAAACTTCGTAACCTGATCAGCGTCTGCTCGGTGGATCTGGAAAACGCCGACAACGCTTGGGATGCGCCTGCACAAGCGGCCGGCTGACAAATCCGGCAACGGCTTCGTCGGGTAGTGGCCCAACGGTCTGCCCGGCCACGACTATCCTTTTGCGCACTGTCGTTTAAAAGGAAGCCCGCATGTCCGTTCAATTCGCCACTCAGGACCGCTGGCTGGAACTCAATGATGTGCTGCGTGAACTGGTCGCCCAAGGCTTTATCTGCCAGGACGCGGCGGAGCAGGCGCTGAATGCGCGCCGCCGTCACGCCGCAAATGGCCAGATGCACCCGCTGGAATTTATCGCCAGCCAGCAACTCGACGACCTCAGCCGTCCGGGCAAACACCTCGACCTGGAAAGCCTGACTTTGTGGCTGGCGCAGCAGGCCGGCCAGGCGTATTTGCGCATCGATCCGCTGAAGATCAACGTCGCCGCGATCACGCCGTTGATGTCTTACGCCTTCGCGCAACGGCACAAAATTCTCGCCGTAGCGGTCGACCGTGATGCGGTGACTGTCGCCAGCGCACAGCCTTACGTGACTGGTTGGGAAGCCGATCTGACTCACGTGCTGAAACTGCCGATCAAACGGGTGGTGGCCAACCCGGCGGACATCCAGCGCTTCAGCGTCGAGTTTTTCCGGCTGGCAAAATCGGTCAGCGGCGCCAGCAATGCCGATGCGCAGAGCGGCAACCTCGGCAACTTCGAACAACTGCTCAACCTCGGCGCCAGCGATCAGGAGCCGGACGCCAACGACGCGCACATCGTCAACATCGTCGACTGGTTGTTCCAGTACGCCTTTCAGCAGCGCGCCAGCGATATCCACATCGAACCCCGGCGCGAACAAGGCACGGTGCGTTTTCGCATCGACGGCGTGCTGCACAATGTCTATCAATTTCCGCCGCAGGTGACCATGGCGATCGTCAGTCGCCTGAAAAGCCTCGGGCGGATGAACGTCGCCGAAAAACGCAAACCGCAGGACGGCCGGGTCAAGACCAAGACCCCGGAGGGCGGCGAAGTTGAGTTACGCCTGTCGACGCTGCCCACCGCGTTCGGCGAGAAAATGGTCATGCGGATTTTTGATCCGGAAGTGCTGCTCAAGGATTTCGATCTACTGGGTTTCAGCGCCGACGATCTGCGGCGTTGGCAGGACATGACCCGTCAGCCCAACGGCATCATCCTGGTCACCGGGCCGACCGGTTCGGGCAAGACCACCACGCTGTACACCACGCTGAAAAAACTCGCGACGCCGGAAGTGAACCTCTGCACCATCGAAGACCCGATCGAAATGGTCGAGCCAGCGTTCAATCAGATGCAGGTGCAGCACAACATCGACCTGAGCTTCGCCGCCGGGGTGCGTGCGCTGATGCGACAAGACCCGGACATCATCATGATCGGCGAGATCCGCGATCTGGAAACCGCCGAAATGGCGATTCAGGCAGCGCTTACCGGGCACTTGGTGCTGTCGACCCTGCACACCAACGACGCACCCAGCGCGATCAGCCGTCTGCTCGAACTCGGCGTGCCGCATTATCTGATCAAAGCCACCGTGCTCGGCGTTATGGCCCAGCGTCTGGTGCGCACGCTGTGCCCGCACTGCAAGGCACCGCAGACGCTGGAGGAAGAAGACTGGCAAACCCTGACCCGCCCGTGGCAAGCGCCGCTGCCGGGCAATGCGCAACGGGCGATCGGTTGTGTGGAGTGCCGCGACACCGGTTATCACGGCCGCGCCGGGGTTTACGAAATCATGCAACTGAGCGACAGCCTCAAAACGTTTATCACCCCGGACACCGATCTGGCGGCGATTCGACGTCAGGCGTTCAAGGAAGGCATGCGCAGCTTGCGTCTGTCCGGCGCGCAGAAAGTCGCGGCGGGGCTGACCACGATTGAGGAAGTGTTGCGGGTCACGCCGCAGAGTGAGCTCAAGTAGGCCCATAGGGAACTGGATTGGGGGTTGGCAATCCAACGCCCTAGTTAACCCCCAGGAGTCACCTCATCATGCGTCTCAAACTTGCTGTCGCCACCTTGGCCCTGCTGTCCCTTCCCGTTGGTTCGGCCATGGCGGACAGCTTTTGGCGTAACGTCATTTCGTCCGGTGCGACCACCGGTTCGACCTACCTGACCTTCAAGGATCACAAACTGATCATCGCCGCCCAGGACGATGCCGGCAGCTTCGTCGCCAGCGACGGCGGCATTCGCGGGCCATACCTGGAAGCCGCGATGCAGAAAGTACGCGCCGACAACCCGGGCCTGCAGGCCACGGACATGGAATTGGCGAATGCGATTCTGGCGAAAAACGCCGTGGCTTCTGAGTAAGCCAAAAGCAAAAGATCGCAGCCTTCGGCAGCTCCTACAGGGAAATGCATTCCAAAGTAGGAGCTGCCGAAGGATGCGATCTTTTGATCTTCAGCGGTAATTGTCTGCTAACACTTGTGTGAAGTGCCGCTCAAACGGGCGGCATTTTTTTGCCCGGATTTCCGCTCAACGCCTAACCCCTGTGGGAGCGAGCCTGCTCGCGAAAGCTTTCTTTCACCCAATATTTTCGGTGACTGAACCTCCGCTTTCGCGAGCAGGCTCGCTCCCACAGGGGAAGGTGTGCTTGCCGGGAAATCAGCGGTAATCGTCCACCGGCACGCACGCGCAATACAGGTTGCGATCGCCGTAAACGTTGTCCACCCGATTCACCGCTGGCCAATACTTGTGCGCCTTGGTGTGCGCATCCGGGGTGATGCCCTGCTCAATGCTATAGGGCCGCTCCCATACGCCGGTGACATCCGCCAAGGTATGCGGCGCGCGTTTCAGCGGGTTGTCTTCTGCCGGCCAGTTACCGTTTTGCACCTCGGTGATTTCCGCTCGAATGCTCAGCATCGCGCCAATAAACCGATCCAGCTCAGCCTTCGACTCGCTCTCGGTCGGCTCGACCATCAACGTTCCCGGCACCGGGAAAGACATGGTCGGTGCATGGAAACCGTAATCCATCAATCGTTTGGCAACGTCCTCTTCACTGATCCCGGTCTGCGCCTTCAGCGGCCGTAAATCCAAAATACATTCATGCGCCACCCGCCCGTTACGCCCTGTGTACAACACCGGAAACGCGCCGGATAAATGCTGCGCCAGGTAATTCGCCGCAAGAATCGCTACTTCACTGGCGTCCGCCAGTTGTGGGCCCATCATGGCGATGTACATCCAGCTGATCGGCAAAATACTCGCGCTGCCCCACGGCGCGGCACTGACCGCGCCGTTCTGCGCCAGCGGCCCGTCGATTGGCACCACCGGGTGATTGGCAACGAACGGCGCCAAGTGCGCACGAATCCCGATCGGCCCCATGCCGGGCCCACCGCCGCCATGAGGAATGCAGAAGGTCTTGTGCAAATTCATGTGCGAGACGTCGGCACCAATGTCCGCCGGCCGCGCCAGCCCGACCTGCGCGTTCAGATTGGCGCCGTCCATGTACACCTGACCGCCGTGTTGGTGGATCACTTCGCAGATTTCGCTGATGCCCTCCTCGTACACGCCATGGGTCGACGGATACGTCGCCATCAAGCACGCCAACTTATCCCCAGCCTCAGCGGCTTTGGCTTTCAAATCTTCCAGATCAACGTTGCCCTCCGCGTCGCACTCGACGATCACCACGCGCATCCCGGCCATCTGCGCCGACGCCGGGTTGGTGCCGTGGGCTGACGAAGGAATCAGACAAATATCCCGAGCGCCCTGTTGCCGGCTCTCGTGATATTTGCGAATCGCCAGCAGCCCGGCGTATTCGCCCTGCGCACCCGAGTTGGGCTGCATGCAGATCGCATCGAAACCGGTGATCGCGCAGAGCCAGCGCTCCAGCTCCTCGATCATCAGCGTGTAACCGACGGCTTGCTCGCGCGGCACGAACGGATGCAGGTTGGCGAATTGCGGCCAGGTGATCGGGATCATCTCGCTGGTGGCGTTGAGTTTCATGGTGCAGGAGCCCAGCGGGATCATCGACTGGTTGAGCGCCAGATCCTTGTTCTCCAGTTGTTTGAGGTAGCGCAGCATCTCGGTTTCGCTGTGGTGCGCGTTGAAGACCGGATGGCGCAGGTACGGCGTTGTGCGCTGAAGGTTTTCCGGGATGCCCGAGGTCAGCGCCTCGGCGTCGAGATCGTCGACGCTCAAGCCGTGATCAGCCCCGAGCAAGACATCGAACAGTTTCGCCACGGTCGTTTCATCGCAGGTCTCGTCAAGGCTCAGCCCGACGCGGCCACGGCCAAGAATCCTCAGATTGATCTGCGCAGTCTGAGCGCTTTGAATAATCGCGGTTTGTGCGCCACCAACGTCGAGCGTCAGCGTGTCGAAAAACTGCGCGTTCAGGCGTTTCAGCCCATGCCGTTCAAGCCCTGCCGCCAGAATGCAGGTGAGCCGGTGAACCCGCTGAGCGATGCGTTTCAGACCTTCCGGGCCGTGATACACCGCGTAGAAACTGGCGATATTCGCCAACAGCACCTGCGCTGTGCAGATGTTCGAGTTGGCCTTCTCGCGGCGGATATGTTGCTCGCGGGTTTGCAGGGCCATGCGCAATGCGACGTTGCCCCGGGCGTCTTTCGACACACCGATGATCCGCCCGGGAATCGCCCGTTTATATTCCTCACGACTGGCAAAAAATGCCGCGTGCGGGCCGCCATAACCCATCGGTACGCCGAATCGCTGCGATGAACCAAACACCACATCGGCGCCCAACTCACCCGGCGGGGTCAGCAACAGCAAACTCAACAAATCCGTGGCGACGCAGGCCAGCGCTTGCTGCGCGTGCAAGTGATCAATCAATGGACGCAGATCGCGCACTTCGCCGTGGGTGTCGGGATATTGCAGCAGCGCACCGAAGACCTGGTGCTGCTTCAAGTTATCCACAGCGTCGATGATCAGCTCAAAGCCGAAGCCCTCGGCGCGGGTCTGCACCACGGAAATGGTCTGCGGATGACAGTTCTCATCGACGAAAAACAGATTGCTCTTCGACTTCGCTACACGCTTGGCCAAGGCCATGGCTTCAGCCGCCGCCGTGGCTTCATCGAGCAGCGAGGCGTTGGCCAATTCGAGGCCGGTGAGGTCGATGGTCAGTTGCTGGAAATTCAGCAGCGCTTCGAGCCGGCCTTGGGCGATCTCCGGTTGATACGGCGTGTACGCGGTGTACCAACCGGGATTTTCCAGCACGTTGCGCAAGATGACGGTCGGCGTCAGGGTGCCGTGGTAGCCCATGCCGATCAGGCTGCTCCAGACCTGATTCTGCTCGGCATAACCGCGCAGTTTGGCCAGCGCCGCTTGTTCGTCCAGCGCCGGCGGCAGATCGAGTGCGCGATTGAAGCGGATGCCGGGCGGCACAGTCTGTTCGATCAGTTCGGCGCGACTGCCGAGGCCGAGGCTGTCGAGCATCGCTTGTTGCTCGGCGGCATCCGGGCCGAGGTGACGGCGCAAAAAAGCATCGGGATCGCGTAACTGGCTCAAGGACGGCAACTGGGACATGACGGGCTCTCTCTTGGCTGGCGCTCGGCGTCAATGCAACACGGTCAAACCAGCATAGCAGCCGATGTGGCAACCCATTTTCAGTGCACCGCGTACCCCTGTAGGAGTGAGCCTGCTCGCGATAGCGTTCTTTCAGACACCTTAAGGCTGACTGACCCACCGCTATCGCGAGCAGGCTCACTCCTACAGGGGATTTGTATCGCCCATGAAAAAGCCCCGACAAGTCGGGGCTTTGGGTATTGCTTAATGCTTACTCGCCGATAGCAGCCTTGTAAGCGCCGGCATCCAGCAGCTTGTCCAGCTCAGCCGCGTCGGTTGGCTTGATCTTGAAGATCCACGCGCCGTACGGGTCGGAGTTCAGCAGTTCAGGCGAACCACCCAGCTCTTCGTTGACGGCAATCACCTCACCACCGATCGGCGCGTAGATGTCGGAAGCGGCTTTCACCGACTCAACCACACCGGCCTGATCTTGTGCAGCGAAGACTTTGCCGACTTCAGTCAGCTCGACGAACACCACATCACCCAGCGCTTCCTGCGCGTGATCGCTGATGCCCACAGTGACGGTGCCGTCGGCTTCCAGACGGGCCCATTCATGACTTTCGGCAAAACGCAGGTCGGCAGGGATATCGCTCATCTTCGGTGTCCTCGAGAAATTGTCAGCGGTCGTGCCCGCCGGAAAAGGTTAGATCAAAGTTTTGCCATGGCGGACGAAGGTCGGTTTGACCACGCGTACCGGGTACCACTTGCCACGGATTTCCACTTCGGCGCGGTCGGCGGTTGCCATCGGAACACGCGCCAGGGCAATCGATTTGCTTAGCGTAGGGGAGAAACTACCACTGGTGATCTCTCCTTCGCCAACATCGGCGATACGAACCACTTGATGAGCGCGCAAAACGCCGCGTTCTTCCAGCACCAGACCGACCAGTTTGTGCGCCACGCCAGCGGCTTTTTCCGCCTCCAGGGCGGCGCGGCCGATGAACTGGCGCGAGGCCGGTTCCCAGGCGATGCTCCATGCCATGTTCGAGGCCAGCGGCGAAACGTCCTGATCGATGTCCTGACCGTAGAGGTTCATCCCGGCTTCAACGCGCAAGGTGTCGCGAGCGCCGAGGCCGATCGGGGAAATGCCGGCGCCAACCAGATCGTTGAAGAAACCCGGAGCCTGATTGGCTGGCAGGACGATTTCCAGACCGTCTTCACCGGTGTAACCGGTGCGCGCGATGAACCAGTCGCCGTCGGTATAGCCTTCGAAGGGTTTGAGGTGCTGGATCAGCGTGGCGCGGGATTGGGTCACCAGCTCGGCAATCTTGTGCCGGGCTTGCGGGCCTTGAATGGCCAGCATCGCCATCTCGGAACGCTCATGCAGTTGCACGTCGTAGCCGGAAAGTTGCGCGTTCATCCACGCCAGATCCTGATCGCGGGTGGACGCGTTGACCACCAGACGATAACCCTCGTCGAGGCGGTAGACGATCATGTCGTCGACGATGCCGCCACGCTCGTTGAGCATGGTGCTGTACAACGCACGGCCGGGGCGGTGCAGGCGTTCGACGTCATTGGCCAGCAAATGCTGAAGCCAGGCCTTGGCCTGGTTGCCGGTGACATCGATCACGGTCATATGGGATACATCGAACACCCCGCAATCGCGGCGCACCTCGTGGTGCTCCTCGACCTGCGAGCCGTAATGCAGTGGCATGTCCCAACCGCCAAAATCGACCATCTTCGCGCCGAGGGCGAGATGCAGGTCATACAGAGGCGTACGCTGTCCCATGGGTTTCTCCTTCCGGGCGTGGCGAAGGTGCGGACAGCCGCTGCACGGGCGAAAGCCTTGAAATAGAAGGCTCTCAGCCGATTCCAGCGAACGGGTCTGTCAGACGAACCGCACCGAATGCCGCGCATTGTAGCCGCATGATTCAGGACTCACTACTAAGTGTTTCGATGCGCCGAGCGGCGAATCAGGCCGATGACCGGCAACAGTCCGACCAAAACCAGGGTCAGCGCCGGCAACGACGCCCGTGCCCATTCGCCTTCGCTGGTCATTTCAAAGATGCGCACGGCCAGCGTGTCCCAGCCAAACGGGCGCATCAGCAGGGTTGCGGGCATTTCCTTGAGCACATCGACGAACACCAGCAGCGCGGCGCTCAACGTGCCGGGCAGCAACAACGGCAGATACACTTTGAAAAACAGTCGTGGCCCACTGACACCGAGGCTACGTGCCGCTTCGGGCAAAGACGGCCGTATACGCGCCAGACTGTTTTCCAGTGGGCCGTAAGCGACCGCAATAAAGCGCACCAGATACGCCATCAACAACGCCGCGAGACTGCCGAGCAGCAACGGTTTGCCCGCGCCACCGAGCCAGCCGGAGAGCGGGATCACCAATTCGCGATCGAGATAACTGAAGGCCAACATGATCGACACCGCCAGCACCGAACCCGGCAAGGCGTAACCGAGATTGGCCAGACCCACGCCGGAGTTGATCGCCGGCGTCGGCGCCAAGCGCCGGGCGAAGGCCAGCAGCAAGGCGACGCTGACGGTGATCAGCGCCGCCATGCCGCCCAGATAGAGGGTGTGCAGGATCAGCCCGGCGTAGCGCTCATCCAGATCGAAACGCCCGCGCTGCCAGAACCAGACCATCAGTTGCAGCATTGGAATCACGAAGGCGCAGGCGAACACCAGTCCGCACCAGCTCATCGCCGCGAGGGCTTTGAATCCGCGCAGGTGATACAGCGCTTTCACCCGAGGCCGCTCGTTGCTCGCGCGGTCGGCGCCGCGCGCACGACGTTCGCCGTACAGCACCAGCATCACCACCAGCAGCAACAGGCTGGCCAGTTGCGCCGCACTCGACAGGCTGAAGAAGCCGTACCAGGTTTTGTAGATCGCGGTGGTGAAGGTGTCGAAGTTGAACACCGACACCGCACCGAAATCGGCGAGGGTTTCCATCAGCGCCAGCGCCACACCGGCACCAATCGCCGGCCGCGCCATCGGCAACGCTACGCGCCAGAAGGCTTGCCACGGCGATTGGCCGAGCACCCGCGCGGCTTCCATCAAGCCTTTGCCCTGCGCGAGAAACGCGGTGCGCGCCAGCAGGTAAACGTACGGGTAGAAAACCAGCACCAGCACGATAATCACCCCGCCGGTGGAGCGCACGCGGGGTAGGCGCAGGCCTGTGCCGAACCATTCGCGCAGCAGGGTTTGCACCGGGCCGGCGAAGTCGAGCAGGCCGACGAAGACGAAGGCCAGCACGTACGCGGGAATGGCGAACGGCAGCATCAGCGCCCAGTCGAGCCAGCGCCGACCGGGGAATTCGCAGAGGCTGGTGAGCCACGCCAGGCTGACGCCGAGCAGGGTCACGCCGACACCGACGCCGAGTACTAGTGTCAGCGTGTTGCCGAGCAGGCGCGGCATCTGGGTTTGCCACAGGTGCGACCAGATCTGTTGATCGATGGTCTGCCAGGAGAGCAGCAGAACACTCAGGGGCAACAGCACCAACGCGGCAATGGCGAAGACGATGGGGTACCAGCGGCGTTGGGCGGGGTGGGCCAAGGAAACAGTCTCGCTCAAATGATTGTGCCCACGCTCTGCGTGGGCACACATCCTGTGACGCTCCGCGTCACGCTTTCGGTGATTCGACGCAGAGCGTCGGGGGCTGCATTCCCACGCTGAGCGTGGGAACGATCATAGCGCTATCAAAGCAGACTCAGTTCCAACCCGCCCGATCCATCATCCGGATCGCCTCAGCCTGACGCTTGCCCGCCACTTCCACCGGTAAGGTGTCCGCAATGAACTTGCCCCACGCCGCCACTTCTTCCGAAGGCGCCACCGCCGGGTTGGCCGGGAATTCCTGGTTCACGTCAGCAAAAATCTTCTGTGCTTCCGGCGTGGTCATCCATTCAACGAGAGCCTTGGCCGCTTCCGGGTGCGGCGCATGTTTGGTCAGGCCAATCCCCGACAGGTTCACGTGCACACCGCGATCCGCCTGATTCGGCCAGAACAGTTTCACCGGCAGCTCCGGCTTCTGCTTGTGCAGGCGACCGTAGTAGTAAGTGTTGACGATGCCCACGTCGCACTGCCCGGCGTTGATCGCCTCCAGCACTGCAACGTCATCGGAGAACACGTCGGTGGACAGGTTGTTAACCCAGCCCTTGAGGATTTCCTCGGTCTTGGCCGCGCCGTGAACTTCGATCATGGTCGCGGTCAGCGACTGGTTGTAAACCTTCTTCGCCGTGCGCAGGCACAGGCGCCCTTCCCAGTTCTTGTCGGCCAGCGCTTCGTAAGTGGTCAACTCGCCCGGCTTCACCCGTTCGGTGGAATAGGCGATGGTGCGCGCGCGCAGGCTCAGGCCAGTCCAGGCGTGAGTGGACGAGCGATATTGCAGGGGAATGTTGGCGTCGATGGTTTTCGAGGTGAATGGCTGGAGGATGCCCATCTGCTCAGCCTGCCAGAGGTTGCCGGCATCCACGGTGAGCAGCAGGTCGGCGGTGGCGTTTTCACCTTCGGCCTTGATGCGCTGCATCAGCGGCGCCTCCTTGTCGGTGATGAACTTGATCTTCACCCCGGTCTTGGCGGTGTAGGCATCGAATACCGGTTTGATCAGCTCATCGATGCGCGACGAGTAAACCACCACCTCATCAGCGGCCTGGGCCGTGGTGCTACCGATCAGGGTCAGGGCCAGTGCGGTCAGAAGACGCTTGGGTGCCAACATGGGAGTGGTCTCTCGGTCGGGAAATGTGGGCCAAATGATAAGGACTCACATTTACCACCTCAATCGAACTCTTTTTGAAGGAGTTACCAGATGTTGCATGATCGACCGCCATCCCTGCGGCAGCTCATACAGGGGGAATGCATTTCAACTGTGGGAGCGGGCTTGCTCGCGAAGACTCCATCAGCCTCGATGAACATCTCAGGGTTTGGCGAGCGCCGGAAGATCCCCGGTCAACCCAAGGGCTTCACGCACAAAAAGCGCTTTCGCCTCCGGCATCTGCTCCACCAGCTTCAACCCGGCATTTCTCAGCCAACGCACCGGCAAACGATCCGCCTGAAACAACCGCTCAAACCCTTCCATCGCCGCCATCAGTGCGAGGTTGTGCGGCATGCGCCGACGCTCATAACGGCTCAGCACTTTCACATCCGCCAGACGCTCCCCGCGCTCGGCCGCCTGCAACAGCACTTCCGCCAGCACCGCCGCATCGAGGAAACCAAGGTTCACACCCTGCCCCGCCAACGGGTGAATGGTGTGCGCCGCGTCACCGATCAGCGCCAGCCCTTCCGCCACATAACGTTTGGCATGGCGCTGACGCAGCGGCACGCACAGTCGCGGATCAGCACTGATGACTTCGCCAAGACGTCCCTCAAAAGCACGCTCCAGCTCGCGGCAAAAATCCGCCTCATCCAGCGCCATCAAACGCTCGGCTTCGCTCGGCGTGGTCGACCAGACGATCGAACACCAATCCTGCTGCCCGTCACGCTCCAGCGGCAAAAACGCCAGCGGCCCGTGATCGGTAAAGCGCTGCCATGCGGTCGACTGGTGCGGCTGGCTGCTGCGCACGCTGGTGACGATGGCATGGTGCATGTAATCCCACTCGCGCGTGGCCATCCCGGTGAGGCGGCGCACCGCCGAGTTAGCCCCATCAGCGGCAATCACCAACGGCGCGCGCAATTGACGACCATCGGCGAGCGTCAGCAGCCAGTCATCGCCCGAACGGCGCATCTGTTCCAGCCGCGCATTGGCGAGCATGCCCAGATCGCAATCGTGCAAACGGTCGAGCAAGGCGTCCTGCACCACACGGTTTTCGACGATGTGGCCGAGTACTTCGGCGTGCACGCTGCTCGCCGAGAAATGAATCTGTCCGGTGCCGCTGCCGTCCCACACGTGCATGTCGGTGTACGGGCTGCTGCGCCGTGCGGCGATGCCGTCCCACACGCCGAGACGTTCGAGGATTCGCTGGCTGGCCGCCGATAACGCGCTCACTCGCGGTTCAAACGCGGCTTCGGCGTCGAACGGTTTGACGCTCAACGGGCTGCCATCGAGCAGCAGAACTTCGAGTCCGCTGTCTTGCAACGCCAACGCCAAGGCGCTGCCGACCATTCCGGCTCCGACAATCAGCAGATCTGCGCGCATTTCCATGCTTTAAGCCTGTCTCGCTTGCGGCTTGAGCCGCACGTAAAGGGTTTTACCGACCCGCGCGACAAGGTTGCCGGCGCCGTCATGAATGTCGACCTGCAACTGCGGCAGGTATTTCTCGCCATTGGCGGTCTGCCGGCGAATCTCGCCGAGCAAGGTCTCGTCGATGCTGAACCGGGCGAACACCGGGCCTTTGCCCGGCGCGATGAAATCGATGTCGGCAGCCTTGTCCCAGACGATGTACTTCGAGCCGAGGTTTTCCATAAGCATCAGCATGAAAAACGGATCGACCATCGAGTACAGACTGCCGCCGAACTGGGTGCCAACATAATTGCGGTTGTACCAGCCGAGGCCCATCGACACTTGAACGTCGCGGAAGTCATCGCTGATATGGCGAACGCGCACGCCAGCGCCGAGGTACGGCGGGTAGAAGGTCATGACCCAGCGCATCAACCGCGCTTTGCCGAATTTCTTAGTCAACCACTTAAGCATCCGGACGCGTCCCCAACCCCATGGCCTGACGCGCAAACCAGCGCTTGGCCGGTGGCAACAAGTCGAGGCCAAGCAAACCGATGTTACGGCCCAGCGAAACCAGCGGCTGCGTGCTGCCGAACAGGCGCGTGACCTGATCGGAGAAACCGACGGTGAGATCCTGATCGAGACGCTGACGCTCGCGATACGCCTGCAACGTGGCGAAATCGCCCAGCGGTTTGTCGCTGGCCAGCAATGCAGCGGCCAAGGCATCGGCATCGCGCAGCGACAGGTTGAAACCCTGCCCGGCTATCGGGTGCAGGCTGTGCGCCGCGTTGCCGAGCACGGCCAGATGCGAGCGCACTTGTTCTTCGGCCTCGACCAGCGTCAGCGGATAAAGATGCCGCGCGCCAACCTGTTTCAACGTGCCGAGGCGATAACCGAACACGCCCTGCAATTCGCTGAGGAAATCACGCTCGCTCAAATCGGCCAGACGCTGCGCGTCCATGCCCAAACGCGTCCAGACCAGGGCGCAACGGTTTTCCGGCAGCGGCAGCAGCGCCATCGGCCCTTCATCGGTAAAGCGCTCGAAAGCCATGCCGTTGTGCGCTTCGCTCGGGGTGATGTTGGCGATCAGCGCGCTCTGGTTGTACGGACGCTGGCGCACGTTGATGCCCAACTGCTCGCGCAGCCCGGAGCGACCGCCATCGGCGAGCACGGCGAGGTCGCATTCCAGCGTGGTTTCATCGTTGAGGGTCAGGCGATAGCCGTCGGCCAGCGGCTCCATGCGCGTGACTTCTGCCGGGCAGCGCCAACTGATCACGTCTTTGTCGACGTGCTGCCACAGGCAATGGCCGAGCCAGGCGTTTTCCACCACATAACCGAGTGCCGGTACGCCCTCTTCCATCGCCGACAGACGCGCGGTGGAGAAGCGACCACGGTCAGACACGTGAATCTGTTTGATCGGCTCGGCGCGGCGGGAGATTTCCTGCCACACGCCCAAGCGTTGATAAATCTGTCGCGAGCCGAAGGACAGCGCCGACGAACGCGCGTCGTAGCTCGGCTGCCAACTGTCGCCGGGAGCGAACGGCTCGATCAGCACGATCTTCCAGCCGCGCGCCTTGGCCCCGGCCTGCAAGGCCAACGCCAGACTGGCGCCGACCAGACCGCCACCGATGATTGCCAGATTGACTCGACTCATGCCGCGTGTGTCCTTGCTTGCGCCATCAGCGCTTCGATGTCGGCGACGGTTTTCGGTACGCCGGTGGTGAGGATTTCACAGCCTGTTTTGGTCACGACCACGTCGTCCTCGATGCGCACGCCAATGCCGCGCCATTTCTTCGCGACGTTCTGATTGTCCGGGGCGATGTAAATGCCCGGCTCCACGGTCAGCGCCATGCCGACTTCCAGCACGCGCCATTCGCCGCCGACCTTGTACTCGCCGACGTCATGCACATCCATACCCAGCCAGTGGCCGGCACGGTGCATATAAAAGGCTTTATAGGCTTCGCTGGCGATCAACTCTTCGACATCGCCCTGCAGCAAACCAAGTTTCACCAGCCCTGTGGTAATCACTCGCACCGTGGCTTCGTGCGCCTGATTCCAATGCTTGTTCGGCGCGATTTCAGCGAATGCGGCTTCCTGCGAGGCCAGCACCAATTCGTAGATCGCTTTCTGTTCGGGCGAAAACTTGCCGTTGACCGGCCAGGTGCGAGTGATGTCGCTGGCGTAGCAGTCGATCTCGCAACCGGCGTCGATCAACACCAGATCGCCGTCCTTGAGCAGCGCGTCATTCTGCTGGTAATGCAGGATGCAGCTGTTGCGCCCGGCGGCGACGATCGAACCGTAAGCGGGCATTTTCGCCCCGCCCTTGCGGAATTCGTAGTCGAGTTCGGCTTCGAGGCTGTACTCGTAGAGCCCGGCCCGACTGGCCTGCATCGCGCGAATATGCGCTTGCGCCGAGATCCGCGCGGCTTCGCGCATCACCTTCACTTCTGCCGCCGATTTATACAGGCGCATGTCGTGCAGCAGATGATCCAGCGCAACGAATTCGTTCGGTGGCTGCGCGCCAAGGTGCGCCTTGGAGCGGATCACGTTGATCCAGTCCATCAAGTGACGATCGAATTCGGGGTTGCTGCCCATCGCCGAATACACCCGGTCGCGACCTTCGATCAGGCCCGGGAGGATGTCGTCGATGTCGGTGATCGGGAAGGCGTCGTCGGCACCGAAGTCGCGGATCGCGCCTTCCTGACCTGCGCGCAAGCCGTCCCACAATTCGCGTTCGGCGTTGCGTTCACGGCAGAACAGCACGTACTCGCCATGCTCGCGGCCGGGCATCAAGACGATGACGGCTTGCGGCTCGGGAAACCCGCTGAGGTACTGGAAATCGCTGTCCTGACGGTAGACGTGCTCGACGTCGCGGTTGCGAATGGCGACCGCGGCGGCGGGCAGGATCGCGATGCTGTTGGGTTCCATCTGCGCCATCAGGGCCTTGCGGCGACGGCTGTATTCCGCTTTGGGGATATGGGTCATGGGCAGATGGCTTTCCCTGGCACGCGATTAATGCAGCGACGGCTTGGCGGCTGGCGGCACGTCGGTTTTCTTGGTTTCCGAGAACAGCAGCAGCGGCGCGACGCGCAGGTACTCCATGACCTCCATGTAGTCGGTCTCGCCGTCTTCGGATTCTTCCAGAGCGTCTTGCACCTGGGAGATCGCCGCCAGATCCTGCAGCACTTCAGTGGCTTCGGTGCTGAGCATGCTACTGTCGCGGCAGTTCAGGCCGAAACCGCTGAGGAAACCCTGGCACCACTCGCCCAGTGCAGCGGCGCGCTCGGCCAGCGGCGCGTCATCGGTCGGCAGCAGCAGAACGACGGTAACGTCGTCGCCGGTCAGCTCGCCTTTAACCATCTCTTGCAGGCCGATCAAGGCGTTGCGAACGTTGTCCTGCGGCTCGCTTTCGAGCAGTTCGGCAGCGTCGATCAACCATTCTTCGGCAGTGAAACCGGCGCCGGCGCAGCTGCGTCCGAGCAACAGGCCATGCAGTTCGGCAGGCGAGACGTTGTGGCCGCTGGAAGTCAGCAGGGTGGCGAAGGCTTGGTACGGGGAATTCTGAATGGTCATGGGCAGCTAGGCGCCAGACGGCGCTATGTCTAGAATGAAGGCCTTGTATCCTACATCGACAGACTCGCCAAGACTATTAAAGGCTGTCCGCCAGCTATCCCATCAGACAGACTCCAACTCAGTGGACACAATGGAAGACACCGACCTGCAAGCGCTGATGGCCAGACTCGAACTGTTGATTGGTCGAGTCGAGCAACTTAAGAGTCAAAACGCACTCTTACTAGCTCAGGAAAAGACCTGGCGCGAGGAACGCGCTCACCTCATTGAAAAAAACGAAATCGCCCGGCGTAAGGTCGAATCGATGATTTCGCGCCTCAAGGCCCTGGAGCAAGACTCATGAGTTCAAGCAATAGCGTCACCGTGCAGATCCTCGATAAAGAATATTCGATCATCTGCCCACAGGAAGAACGCAGCAATCTGGTCAGCGCCGCGCGCTACCTCGACGGCAAAATGCGCGAGATCCGCAGCAGCGGCAAAGTCATCGGCGCCGATCGCATCGCCGTGATGGCCGCGCTGAACATCACCCACGACCTCTTGCACAAAGAAGAGCGTCCGGATATCCAGGCCAGCGGTTCGACCCGTGAACAGGTGCGCGACTTGCTCGATCGTGTCGATCTGGTGCTCGCCGACGATCAGACCAACACCAAGGGCTGATTCGACTGGCCGCTTGCGGTATACTCGCGGCACTCCCTGGGGTGCTTGCCAGTTGACGATGTCCCTGAGCCGATTCGCACTACCCTGGAAGTTGCACGTTGGGCTGGTGTGCATGTCCGCTAGACGGAAAGCCTTAAAGTCTACTGCATCTTCCACCTTGAACTTTCGGGTTCAAGGGCTAAGTTGACAGCGGTTCATCCGGGGAGCCTGATTCGAATCCGATGTCGGTGAAAACCGCCATCGGATTTTTTATGCGTACGTTTTCGTCCCACCTGCCGAAGCCGAACCATGACCGAACCCGCGCTGCTGCCCCGCCCGCAACTCCGCCGCCTGCTGCGCAAGGCGCGCCGCTCGCTGAGCAAAAGCGAGCAACGCCAGGCCGCCAAAGGCCTGTACCGGCAACTGGCGCAAGACCCGCACTTTCGCCGGGCCAAAAACATCTCTCTGTATTTACCCACCGACGGTGAAATCGATCCGCGCCTGCTGCTGCGTGAAGCACAGCGTCGAGGCAAGTCGACTTATCTGCCGGTGCTGAGTGCCTGGCCGCGAACCAAAATGGTTTTCCAGCGCATTCGTCCCGGCGAGAAACTCAAACCCAATCGCTTCCGCATTCTTGAGCCACGGGCCAATCTGGCTCGGCAACGCAAGGTCTGGGCGCTGGATCTGGTGTTGTTGCCGTTGGTGGGGTTTGACGATGTCGGCGGGCGACTGGGGATGGGCGGTGGTTTTTACGATCGCAGCCTGGCGTATCTGGCGCGGCGCAAAAGCTGGTGCAAGCCGACGCTGTTGGGGCTGGCCCATGAATGTCAGAAAGTCGAACGCTTGGCGCAGGCGAGCTGGGATGTACCGTTACAAGGCACGGTCAGCGACAAGGCGTGGTATTTCGCGGGATAGGACGCCGCAGATCAGCGGCGTCGGGTGTGCAGTTTCAGCGCTTGAACGCGGTCGACTGTTGAACCTGTTGCGCGACTTCGACTGGAGCGTCAGCTTTGGTTGTCCACAGACTCTGCGCGTAACCGGTGGTCACGACGCCCAGGCCAAACAAAATTACCAAAGTCCATAGTAAATCCGGTTTGCGTTTCATCGATTGCCCCCCTCAAGGCACATCAACACGATGACAGCAGCGGTTTCCGTTTGTAGGCCGTGCAGCAGCGTCAAGCTTTAAAGGCCGGCATTTTGCGGCAACGTGAACCGCTGCGCAAACGCTGACGTCAACCGACTGTCGGTTTGTCATAAAATTGCCCGACAACTTGTCCACTGATCCCGCCAGGAGAACAAAACATGGCCTATTGGCTGATGAAATCCGAGCCCGACGAGCTCTCGATCAAGGGCCTGGAAAAACTCGGCAAAGCGCGCTGGGACGGGGTTCGCAACTACCAGGCACGCAACTTCCTGCGGGCGATGGCGGTGGGCGATGAGTTCTTTTTCTATCATTCCAGCTGCCCGGAGCCGGGGATTGCCGGGATCGGCAAAATAATCGAAGCGGCGTACCCGGATCCGACGGCGCTGGAGCCGGAGAGTCATTACTTCGATCCGAAGGCGACGCCGGAGAAGAATGCGTGGAGTGCGATTGACGTTGAACACGTCGAGACGTTTGCGCGAGTGTTGAAGCTGGATTATCTGAAGCAGCAGACGGCGCTGGTGGAAATGCCGTTGGTGCAGAAGGGTTCGAGGTTGTCGGTGATGCCGGTCACACCTGAGCAGTGGGCGGCGGTGCTTGCCCTGCGCTGACGCGCAAAAAGATCGCAGCCTTCGGCAGCTCCTACAGGGAACCGCATTCCAATGTAGGAGCTGCCGAAGGCTGCGATCTTTTGTCTTTAATGCTTATTGAATGATCAGGTTGTTAAACAACAAATCCTCAACCACCGGCTTCCCAGTCTCATCATTCATCACCTGCTGAGTCTGCTTCAACGCTTCCTGACGCAGCTTCTCTTTGCCTTCGATGCTGCCCATCGCCTCGGTCGTCTGCTGAGTAAACAGCGCCACCAGTTGATTACGGATCAACGGCTCGTTGGCCTTGACCAGTTTGGCTGCGTCATCGCCGGTCACGCGCAGCGCCACGTCGGCCTTGTAGACCTTGAGTTTCGGCGTGCCGTCCAACCCGTAGTTACCCACGAACGGTGGGCTCAGGCTGATGTAGCTGACCTTCGGCGCTTCGCCTTCTTTGGCTTCTTCGGCCAGCGCTGCCACAGGCAGAGACAGGGCCAGCAACAACATGATCCACGCTTTCACAATTCGCTCCTTATCCGGTTTGCGGCCTAGCATAACGACCCG
>NZ_JBIVJB010000054.1:0-27384 GCF_044750025.1 Pseudomonas sp. NPDC088885
AGTTGCCCGCGAACGCTGTAGTAGTAATGAGTGACCTGTCCGTCAGGATCGACAGCCTCGGTGATGTCGCCCTCGGCATTGCGCCGATAAATCCAAACCGCATCGCCACGCGAACGCCGATGCAGGAAACCGTTGCGATACTCGTAGGACGTTGGCGTATCCGCTACAGGAATCAGCGCGATCAGTCGTCCGACATCGTCATAGCGGTACTCGGTGATAGAACCCAGCGCATCCTGTTCAGCGATCAACCGTCCCTGATCGTCGTAGGCCTTGAGTTGCTCGCCACCGTCCGCCTCGACCTTGCGCACCAGTCGCGCACGGTCGTCGTGAACGTAAACTTCTTCGGTGCCATCGACGTAATGCACCGCCACACTGCCGTCGTCATCCCAGACGTAACGCGTGTCCATCTGCGAAAACGACGCCCAGTGCCGCACGCAACGTGCAGCCTTGCCAGCCCGTTCCCATTCCCAGAAAAAACTCGCACCACCGGTCAGCTGTCGCTGCAGAATGACGTGCGCATCGTCGTAGTCGTAGCGCTCGCTTTCATCTAATGCATTGGTTGCCGCCAACAAGCGCTGACGCGCGTCGTGGCAATAGCGAACGAGGATTTGCTCCGTCGCCCATTCAGCGTTTTGCAAACTTTGGTAATCAACCGCGATGAGTTGCGCGCGGTCGTAACGCAGCAATAAGGAGCGACCGGCACCGTTATCCAGTCGCTGAACCCTGTCAGACCGATCGCGATGCACCGTCAGACGATTGCCATAGGCATCGCTGATCGACGTCAGACGCCCGGCCCGAAAGTGGTAAAACCGCGCCGTTTCCCCAGCCAGCGCGAGGATCAATTCCTCCGGCTCATCCCCAAGAAAAATCGCCGCCCGCGACAAACTGTTGTGAATAGAAGGCCGCTCAACATTCGGCAGCGGAAACCGCGTGCGCCGATTCTCGTGATCGACCCAAACAACCGAGTCGCCATCAAATTCCAGCCGATGCGTCAGCGAATGGCTCCAGCCAAACCCCAGGCCGACATCGATTTCCACCGCACTGGTGCGATACAACCGAGTGAATTCAAACGGCAACACGCCATCAAGCACGCCATCAGTCAGCGTCAGCAGTTCCTCGCCAGTGACCATCGACACCGGACAGCCGTTGGTGCAGGTACGCGGTACACAATCAGCGCTATCCCCATTTGGATTTTTCGCCTGATCCGAAGCGTCATCGTGAGGCTCATGACGCTCCATTCGCGTGGCGCCCTGCGACTTGTCCCGCGCAATCGGCGCCGGGTTTGGCACCGTCAACACCACTTCATCTGCCTGCCGAATGTTCAGCGGAATCGACGGCGTCGGCTTCAACGGCACATCACGCGCACTCAGCATCAACGGTCTCAGCGCGCCCGCATGCTGGGTCAGCTCCGGCGCAGAGGTCAGTTCAGCCAGGCGCAACGCCGAGGCCGCCAGCCATTCCCGCGCCCGTGGCGATTTGATCTTTGCCAGCACTTTGCTGCTCAGGCGCAGCGGCACGCCGACGCCACCCGACACCCGCATCAGCAGGAAGCTGATCAGCAGTTCGACGCGCACCTCAGCCACGACTTCGGCCAGATACTGCGGCGGCAGCATCTTCAGCCAACTGGTGAACGCGGCCAGATGAATGAACATCAGCGGCTCATCGCTGAGCATCAGCAGTGCATTGGCGATCGCGTCGCTGGAGGTTTGCAGCAGGGCTTCAAGCTCGGCGGCGCTGAGGTATTCCAGGAGCTTTTCGCTGTTGGCCTGCAGATCGGCGAGGAGGGCGAACAGTTGCTTGATGTCGTCCCAGACACCGTTCAGCGCTTTCTCGAATCCGCGCCAATCCGCCCGTTGCAACTGCCGGTAACGGTCAGAAAATCCGGCGTTGGAAAACTCCGCCCACAACGGCTGAAAACCTGTCCACTCGGCACGCAACCAGCGTTCGAGGTCACCGAGAATGCTTTCGTAGGAGTCATACAACTCACGAACATGCGCAGTGGAAACATCGGGAAAGAAGGTGATGCGATAACGCTGGCCCCGATCGCAATCGGTCACCTGCAATATCCCGCTCGGGCCGATCGTATGGCGCAGCGCTTCGCCGAAGGTCAGGACACCGCCGACGTCGCCAATCACCGGTTCGAGCGTCACCGGGGTGTTGCCGATCGGTACGAAGCGGGCGGCTTCGAACATGTGCACCAGGGTCAAAGATCCGCTGGCGGGGCACATGACTACGGATGAGCTGATCGGTTTGCGGGATTTGATCGGGGCGCTGAGGCGTACGTCGTTGCCGACGGTAAACACCTGCTCGACATCCAGCGCTGTGCCCGTCCAGTATTGTTCGGCCCAGGCCTCGTAATTATTGAGGCACAGGCGAAATTCGCCGATCAGGGTTTCGAAATCCGGGTGATCCGGGTTCAGTGCGGCAACTATCAGCAGGCCAATGCTGTTGTTCAGGGCCAGTAGCCGATCGGGTTGAAACATTCGCAGTCGCTCGCGCACATCAAGGAGGAGCACGGACTTTGCGGGGGATCAGTAAGGAAAGAAGTCGGCCAAGTAGGTGATGCCTGTAGGACGTTTCGCTAAATATTCGCGAGTAGTTCATCGGCGCAACAGACATTGCCCGTTGCTCAATGTCTGTCGCGCTCGTTATGCTGCTGAACCCTTTAATCAGATCCGAGCAGCGGCGCGATGCCGCCTGGGATGTCTTTGAAAACGGATCCGATGATGAATGCAGCGCTGAAGGCGTTCGGCCCGATCAAGGCCGTGATTTTCGATATGGACGGTTTGTTGCTCGACACCGAAGGCATTTACACCGAGGTCACGTCGCTGATTGCCCAGCGCTACGGGCGCACCTTCGACTGGAGCGTCAAACAGAACATCATCGGTCGCGGTGCCAACGATCTGGCCAATTACGTGGTGCAGGCGCTGGATCTGCCGATCACCGCCGATGAGTTCTTGGAGATCCGCGAGCCGTTGATGCGTGAGCGTTTCCCGAAAGCGCAGGCGATGCCGGGCGCCGAGGAGCTGATTCGGCACCTCAAGGCGCACAACATTCCGATCGCCGTGGGCACCAGTTCATCGCGTCAGTCGTTTGGTCAGAAAACCACGCTGCACCGCGACTGGTTTGCGTTGTTCGATTTCATCGTTACCGCAGACGACCCGGAAGTCGGCGCAGCGAAACCGGCACCGGATATCTTCCTGACGGCAGCTCGACGTCTCGGCGTCGCGCCTGAGGATTGTCTGGTGTTCGAGGATTCGCCGTTTGGCGTGACCGCTGCGAAAGCCGCCGGCATGACCGCGATTGCGATTCCGGACGCCGCCATGGCTGATGAAAAATACGCACACGCGGACGGGATTCTTCGTACGTTGAAAGCCTTCACCCCGAGTGCTTGCGGTTTGCCGGCGCTGAAATGGGCGTAAACGCTTGAGACAAAAAAACGCCGCCGCTCTGTGAAAAGAGCGGCGGCGTTTTTCGTTCCGGCTTTGAGGTATCAGGCGCCAAAACCACCGTCGATGGTCAGGCTGGCACCGGTGATGTAACCGGCTTCCGGGCCTGCCAGGTAGGCGACGAAGCTGGCGATTTCTTCGGCTTTACCGTAGCGGCCGACGGCCATCAGCGGGATAAGGCTTTCGGCGAAATCGCCGTGCGCCGGGTTCATGTCGGTATCGACCGGGCCAGGTTGCACGTTGTTGACGGTGATGCCGCGTGGGCCGAGATCGCGGGCCAGGCCTTTGGTCAGACCGACCAGCGCCGATTTACTCATCGCATATACACCGCCGCCAGCGAAGGGCATGCGGTCGGCGTTGGTGCTGCCGATGTTGATGATGCGCGCACCTTCGCCCATGTGTTTGGCTGCTTCTTGCGAAGCGATGAACACGCTACGAATGTTGATCGCCACGGTCTGGTCGAAGTCTTCCAGTTTGAAGTCTTCCAGCGGTGCGACCGCCAGCACTCCGGCGTTGTTGACCAGAATATCCACTCGGCCAAACGCTTCGACGGTGGCGCTAACGGCGTGGCGGATGGCGGCGGCGTCGGCGCTGTCGGCCTTGATCGCCAAGGCTTTGCCACCGTTGGCGGTGATGCTGTTTTGCAACTCTTCGGCTTTGGCGGTGGAGCTGACGTAAGTGAAGGCTACTGCAGCGCCTTCAGCGGCCAGACGTTTGACGATGGCAGCGCCGATACCGCGGGAACCGCCTTGAATCAGAGCGACTTTACCGCTGAGGTGTTGAGTGGTCATGTTCGATCTCCAGAGTGTTCAAGGCGGGAATGCCTTGCTATTGGTGGCGAGTATCGACTTGGTATCGACAACTGTGTAGACCATGATTGCTATAGTCTGTGTAAACCAGAAGTTTATAGTGGTGATCATGGAATCCTTTAGCAGCATCGAATGCTTCGTGCGCAGTGCCGAGGTCGGCAGCTTTGCCGAGGCTGCACGGCGCTTGAGTCTGACCCCGGCGGCCGTTGGCAAAAGTGTTGCCAAACTTGAGGTGCGGCTCGGTGTGCGGCTGTTCCAGCGTAGTACACGCAGCCTGACGTTGACCGAGGCCGGGCAGCTGTTTTTGAATCAGGTCAGTGGCAGCCTGACCACCATTCAGAATGCCGTGGCCAATCTGTCCAGTGTCGAAGGGCTGCCAGCGGGAACGCTGAAAGTCAGCATGGGCGCCGCGTTTGGTTGTTTGCACATCGTGCCGATGCTCGGTGAGTTTTTGCAGCGATATCCAGCGATCAGTCCGGACTGGCATTTTGATAATCGCCAGGTTGATCTGATCGGGCAGGGGTTTGATGCGGCCATTGGTGGCGGCTTCGATCTGCCGCAAGGCGTGATCGCGCGTAAGTTGAGCCCGGCGCACCGGATATTGGTGGCGTCTGCCGGTTATTTACAGGCCAATCCCGAGATTACTGAGCCGGATGACCTTAGCCATCACGACGGGATTCTGATCCGTTCGCCGCAAACCGGGCGCGTGCGTTCTTGGCAGCTGACCGGACGCGATCCGCAGAACTGTCGGCCATTGATGCTCAAGGCGCGCATGACCCTGAGCGATTCCGAAGCTGCGTGCGCGACGGCGGCGCAAGGGTTGGGGATTGCGTTGGTGAGCATGCCGTTTGCGGTGGGGTATCTGGAATCGGGTAGCTTGCAGCGGGTGTTGCCGGAGTGGTTTGTCGATGATGGCAATATTTCGGTCTACTACGCCGAGCATAAGTTGTTGCCGGGGAAAACCCGGGCGTTTGTGGATTTTTTGATTGAGCAGTTTGCGGAGCGGGGATTGGCGCGGCGGTTTAGTGCGATTTGAGCAAACTTGATACCGAGGCGCGGCCTTCGCGAGCAAGCTCGCTCCCACAGGGTTTTGCGTTGTGCGCAAAATCTGTGGGCAACTCAGAACCTGTGGGAGCGAGCTTGCTCGCGATGAACGATAACGCGGTCTACCGGGCAAACCGCCCCGGCCAGCCAATGATGTTCTTCGGCCGCGGCGTCGCGTAAGTCCGCACCTTCGACGTCGACAAGCCCAACCGCACCAGCGATTCCGCAATCGTCACCGCCGCCGTCACGCCATCCACCACCGGCACGCCGGTACGACGACGAATCTGCTCATCCAGCCCGGCCATGCCGCCGCAACCCAGGCAAATCACCTCGGCCTTATCCTGCGTCACCGCCAGTTCGGCCTGATGCACGATCGCTTCCAGCGCACGCTGCGGCTCGTGTTCCAGTTCCAGAACCGCCAAACCACTGGCTCGCACCGAAGCGCAACGATCCCACAGCCCCGACAATTTCAGCCGATCCTCGATCAGCGGCACGGTGCGATCCAGCGTCGTCACCACCGAGTACGCATGGCTGAGAAACATCGCCGTACTCGCCGCCGCGTCGGTGATGTCCACCACCGGCACGTTGAGCAATTCCTGCAAACCTTCGCGACCATGTTCGCCGTAACCGGCCTGAATCACCGCGTCGAACGGTTGGTCGTAGGCCATCACCCGATCCATCACGGCAATCGCGGCGAGGTAGCTTTCGAAGTTGCCTTCAATCGAGTCGGCGCCGAAAAACGGCGTCAAGCCAACGATCTCGGTACCCGGTGACGCGACGGCCTGCGCCGAGCGGGCGATGGCTTGGGTGATGGACTCGGTGGTGTTGACGTTGACCACGAGAATACGCATGGGAAATCCTTATAGCGGGCAGTTCTGCGGCCCGACATCCGGGCCGCGAGGGAAATTAATGGCAGACGTTGTCGACCGCGATCGACTCGCCGCTGACGTCGGCGTAGTGCGGTTCGCGTTTGGCGATGATCAGGTAGAGCATTCCGGCGATGCCGGCACCGATCAGCCAGGAGAACGGCGAGACGCTGTGGAAACCCGGCACCAGCGCCAGCACGATGGCGATCAGTGCCGCTGGAATGAACGCGGCAACGGCGCGCAGGTTGATGCCACGGCTGTAGTAATACGCGCCGTTCGGGTCTTCGCTGTAGAGCTGCGGCACGTTGATCCGGCCTTTGCGGATCAGCCAGTAGTCGACCATGATCACCCCGTACAACGGGCCGAGCAGGGCGCCGAGGCCGGACAGGAAATACACGATCACCAGCGGGCTGTTGTAGAGATTCCACGGCAGGATCAGCACGGCGATGGTCGCGCTGATCAGCCCGGCGCGGCGGAAGGTCAAGTATTTCGGCGCCAGGTTGCTGAGCACGAAAGCCGGGGCGACGAAGTTGGCCATGATGTTCACCGCTACGGTGACGATCAGGAAGGCCAGGCAACCCAGTACCAAAAAGAACGTATTGGGAATCGACGCGATGATTTCAGTCGGGCTTTCGATGATTCGGCCATTGATCTGAAATTGCGCGCCACAGAGCAGGACGGTAATCGCGGCGAACACCAGAATATTCACCGGCAAGCCCCAGAAGTTTCCTACCTTGATGGTCTTGCGGCATGGCGAAGAGCGGGCGAAGTCACAGAAATTGAGGATCAACGTGCCGTAGATCGCCAGCCACAACGCGCCGCCGGCAAAGATGTTGCGCCACATCTCGCCACCGGTCAGCGGATCGCGGGTCGACCAGGCGATGGTCGCGTTGGCCTGGAAGTACATCCATGCGGCGAGGGCGGCGACGGTCAGCAGAATCACCGGCCCGGCGAACGCCTCGTAGCGGCGCACCATTTCCATGCCGTAGGCGAGAATCGCCAGTTGCACGAACCAGATCGCCACGAACGATGCCCAGCCCAGCGTCGACAGACCGAGGATCGAGTTGTGGTCGTATTCGGCGAAACCGGGATGCACTGCCGTGAGCAGCACTCGTAGGACTACTGACGCCAGATACGTCTGAATGCCGAACCAGGCGATGGCGATAACCGCCCGGATCAATGCAGGGATTTGCGCACCGTGAATGCCGAAACTGATCCGGCTGATCACCGGAAACGGCACCCCGGTTTTTTGCCCCATGTAACCGGACAGGTTCATGAAGAAGTACACCAGCGCCGCGCCGATCCCCAGCGACAGCAAAATCTGCCAGCCACCCAGGCCCAACGCGTACAAGCCGATGGCGAAGGAGTAGTTGGCGATGTTGTGCACGTCGTTCGTCCACAAAGCGAAGATGCTGTATTTGCCCCAGCGTCGACCTTCGGCCTTGGTCGGCGCGAGGTCGCTGTTGTGCAAGCGGGGGCTCAGTTGTAACGGTTCGGCCAGACCGTCGTAGGACGACGGTTGATCGAGGGCAGAGGCGGGCAGATTCAGCGCGATGTTATTGGAGAGACTTGTACGCATTCCGGCAGGCTCCTGATGTTCAGCGCCGCGATGACTGTGCTTAAGCCGTCAGGCTCGACAAATCTTCGTCGTGGCAGTGAAACATCACTGGTTACGGGGCATCTGCAGCCTGTACGGGATAGGGCGCTTCAGGCTTGCGGATCGAAAGTGTGTTTATGTTTTGCAGTTTTGTATACAAAACATGTATGCACTAAAGCCAGATTTGTGCCAGTTACTGATCTATGGACGGCGTTGCTCATTTCGAAAAGTTATCGAGGAGCGCTAAGTGACTGAAATGTGGTGATTAAAAATTGACCGATTGAACAGGTATTTATTTTCGGTGGGGGATTTGGGCGGGGAGCAAAAGCGTGGGGATTTCGGAGGGGATGTAACCTTTCAGGGCGCGGAAACAAAAAAGTGCACACACAAATGGCACCGATGGTGACATTCGTGTGTACACATTTTTTCAAGATCAAAAGATCGCAGCCTGCGGCAGCTCCTACATGGGAATGCGGTCACCTGTAGGAGCTGCCGCAGGCTGCGATCTTTTAGCTGTTGGACTTACTGATGATATTCCCCGCATGCAGCCCGCATTCTTTCTGCGTCGCTTCTTCCCACCACCAGCGGCCTTCGCGCTCGTGCTGGTTCGGCAGGACAGGGCGGGTGCACGGTTCGCAGCCGATGCTGATGAAACCGCGCTCATGCAGGCTGTTGTACGGCAGCTCGAGCATGCGGATGTAACCCCAGATCTCTTCGCTGGTCATCTGCGCCAGCGGGTTGAACTTGTACAGGGTGCGTTCCGGAGTAGAGAACGCCGTGTCGATTTCCATCGCTGCCACGGCACTGCGCGTGCCCGGGCTCTGGTCGCGGCGCTGGCCGGTGGCCCAGGCTTTGACGCCGGACAGTTTGCGCCGCAGCGGTTCGATCTTGCGGATGCCGCAGCATTCGCCGTGGCCGTCCTTGTAGAAACTGAACAGGCCTTTTTCCTTCACGAACGGCTCCAGTTTCGTGTAGTCCGGCGACACCAGTTCGATGTCGATCTTGTAGTGCTCGCGCACTTGATCGATGAAGCGGTAGGTCTCCGGGTGCAGGCGGCCGGTGTCGAGGCTGAACACCTTGACGTTCTTGTTGAGTTTCCAGGCCATGTCCACCAGCACCACATCCTCGGCGCCGCTGAAAGATATCCACAGGTCATCACCGAATTCGGCAAAGGCGAGTTTGAGAATGTCTTGCGCGGATTTGTTGGCATAGGTCGTGGCGAGTTCCACGACGTCGAACGTTGCACTCATCAGGGCGGCTTCCTACAGGTCGGTGGCGCTGGGCGCTCTATATGGGGCCGATGGTAACAAAAAGCTGCGCGGCTCGGGGCGCGCTGTGCGTTGCGCGAGTGGATTTGAGTCGCTAGAGTTCGGCCTCGCTCGACTCAAATAATCAATACAAACGGGAGTGTCTTGTGGAAATTGCTTGCCTGGATCTTGAAGGGGTGTTGGTGCCGGAAATCTGGATCGCCTTCGCTGAAAAAACCGGAATCGACTCCCTCAAGGCCACCACCCGGGACATTCCCGATTACGACGTGCTGATGAAGCAGCGTCTGCGCATCCTCGACGAGCACGGCTTGAAGCTCTCCGACATTCAGGAAGTGATCGCCACGCTGAAGCCGCTGGACGGCGCGGTGGAGTTCGTCAACTGGCTGCGCGAGCGCTTTCAAGTGGTGATTCTGTCGGACACGTTCTACGAGTTCTCGCAGCCGCTGATGCGCCAGTTGGGCTTCCCGACGTTGCTGTGCCATCGTCTGATTACTGACGAAACCGGGCGGGTGACCAGCTATCAGTTGCGTCAGAAAGATCCGAAGCGTCAGTCGGTGCTGGCGTTCAAGAGCCTGTATTACCGGGTGATTGCGGCGGGGGATTCGTATAACGATACGACGATGCTGGGCGAGGCGGATGCGGGGATTCTGTTCCATGCGCCGGAGAATGTGATTCGCGAGTTTCCGCAGTTTCCGGCGGTGCATACCTTTGCTGAGTTGAAGCAGGAATTCCTAAAAGCCTCCAACCGCGACCTCAGCCTGTAAGCCTGGCTAAATGATCGTTCCCACGCTCTGCGTGGGAATGCCTCAACGGACGCTCCGCGTTCGGCTTTGAATGGGACGCGGAGCGTCCCGGGATGCATTCCCACGCGGAGCGTGGGAACGATCATTACTCAGAGGTTTTGCAGGGTTTCGAGGAGGATTCTGACTTTGGTGATCGACTCCTGATACTCAGCCTGCCAGTCCGAATCCGCAACAATCCCGCCACCGCCCCAGCAGCACACCTGCCCATCCTTGACCAACAGACTGCGAATCGCGATGGAGCTGTCCATCTCGCCGCGCACGTCGAGGTACAGCAACGAACCGCAATACAACCCGCGCCGGGTCGGCTCCAGCTCATCAATGATCTGCATCGCGCGAATTTTCGGCGCGCCGGTGATCGAGCCGCCGGGGAAGCTGCCGGCGATCAAATCCAGTGCGTCGCGGTCGTCCGCCAGTTCGCCGGTGACGCTGCTGACCAGGTGATGCACGTTCGGATAGCTCTCCAAACTGAACAACTCCGGTACCCGCACCGAACCAATGCGGCAAGTGCGGCCGAGGTCGTTGCGCAGCAGGTCAACGATCATCAGGTTTTCCGCGCGATCCTTGGGGCTGGCCAGCAGTTCGGCGGCGTTGGCCGCATCTTCGGCTGGGGTCAGGCCTCGGGGGCGGGTGCCTTTGATTGGGCGGGTTTCCACTTGGCGCTGGCTGACTTTGACGAAGCGCTCCGGCGACAGGCTTAACACCGCGCCACCGTCAGGCAGGCTCTGGAAACCGGAGAACGGCGTCGGGCAGGCTTCGCGCAATGCGCAATAGGCCAGCCACGGATCGCCTTGGCACTGAGCGCGGAAGCGTTGAGCGAAGTTGACCTGATAGCAATCGCCGGCCTGGATGTAATGTTGAATGCGTTCGAAGGCCTGACGGTAATCGTCGGCCGAGAGGTCAGCGGCCATCGGGTTGTTGAGCTTGAACGGGGTTAAAGCACTAACGACTGGCTGCGTGAACAACAAAATCAGCCGCTGTTGCTCGCTGTCGATCACGGACGGGTGAAAGACCAATTGGCTGGTTGACGTCTGGTGATCGCTGATCAGCGCCCAGTCGTACAGGCCGAAACGTGCGTCAGGCAATTGCAGATCATCGCGGGCCTGGCTTGGCAGGTTTTCCAGATGTCGACCGAAGTCGTAGCTGAGGTAACCGATCAAGCCGCCGGCGAATGGCAACTCGAAACCTGCAGGCAAATCAGCCTCGCCCAAATGCTGCAAATTGTCGCGCAACCGCTGGAGGAAATGACTGCCGCTCTCGTCCGGCAATACGGCCAGTTGTTCCAGCGGCCAGGCGCTGAGCAGGTCGTACCGACCACGGTCGGCGCTCGGCCGGCCACTGTCGAGCAGCACGGCGCCGGGCGCGTGGCGGATGGCCGCGAAGTAGTCGGCGGGATTGGCACGGTAGGGCAGCGGGTGTACGGAACAGGTCAACATGGGCGGGGCAGATCGGCCGTTGAGGCGGGGTGGGGATTGTAGTCCTCTCCGATGCCAGATCAAAGTCAAAAGCCACCCCCTCACCCCAGCCCTCCCGAAACGTCGGACCGCCCCCAAGGGGGCGAGGGGAAAGGGAGCAGATTGGGGTTTTACTGTTCGTTCCCACGCTCTGCGTGGTAACGCCGCCATGGACGCTCTGCGTCCACTGTGACGCGGAGCGTCACGGGATGCATTCCCACGCAGAGCGTGGGAACGATCATCGGGGGAGATCAACCCTCGACGGCGGGAATATGCCCAAACATTTCCTGAGTAAACGCCACCCGCTCTTCAGCCGTCTCGACCACCCCACGCGCCTTCAGCTCTTCCAGCCGCGCCTCAACCGCGTGCGTACGCAACGTCAGCCCACAATCATTGGCGATCTGAATATTCAACCCAGGCCGCGCGTTCAGCTCGAGAATCAGCGGGCCTTTCTCCTGATCCAGCACCATATCCACGCCGATATACCCCAACCCACACAGCTCATAACAGCCCGCCGCGAGTTTCATGAAACCGTCCCAGTAGGGCAGTTGCACGCCGTCCACCGCGTTGGTGGTGTCGGGGTGTTTGGTGATGATGTTGTTCAGCCAGGTGCCGCGCAGGGTCAGACCAGTGGCCAGATCGACACCGACGCCAATCGCGCCCTGGTGCAGGTTGGCCTTACCGCCGGATTGCCGGGTCGGCAAACGCAACATCGCCATCACCGGATAACCCATCAGCACAATGATGCGGATGTCCGGCACGCCTTCATAACTGATGCTTTTGAAGATCTGATCCGGGGTCACGCGGTATTCGATCAGTGCACGGTCACGGTGGCCACCCAGCGAGTACAAACCGGTGAGAATGCTCGAGATGTGGTGCTCAAGCTCCTCGTGGTCAACAATCTTGCCCGACACCGTGCGATAACGGCCTTCGAAACGGTCGGCGACGACGATGATGCCGTCACCGCCGGCGCCCTGCGCCGGTTTGATCACGAAGTCGCTGCGCCCGCCGATGATCTCGCCGAGCTTGTCGATTTCCTTCTCGGTGGAAATCACGCCATACAATTCCGGCACGTGGATGCCGGCCTCGATCGCGCGTTCCTTGGTGATGATTTTGTCATCGACGATCGGGTACAGGCTGCGCTTGTTGTACTTGAGCACGTAGTCGGCGTTACGCCGATTGATGCCCATGATGCCGCGCGCTTCCAGCGCCTTCCAGGTCTTCCAGAAACCGAACATCAGGCGTCAGCCTTCTTCAGGAAAGCCTTGAAGCGCACCAGTTCGGTCAGGCGGTAGCCGCGATAACGACCCATCGCCAGCATGAAGCCGACCAGAATCAGCAGGATCGCCGGGAAGGTGAACACGAAGTACACCAGCTCCGGCACGGTCATGATCAGGTGCGCCAGGGACGCCGCGAACAGCGTGCCGATCGCAACTTTCATCGCATGGCTGGCGCCGCGTTCTTCCCAGGTGATCGACAGGCGTTCGATGGTCATGGTCAGAATCACCATCGGGAACAGCGCCACGGACAAGCCGCGCTCCAGGCCGAGCTTATGGCTGAACAGGCTGATCGCCGCGATCAGCACCACGACAAAGGTCAACACCACCGAGAGTCGCGGCAGCATTTGCAGCTTCAGATGTTCCAGATAGGAACGTAATGACAGGCCCAGCGCCGTGATCACGGTAAACAGCAAGATACCGAAGCCCAGTTGCGTCTCGCGGAAGGCGAGGGCGATCAGTACCGGGGTGAACGTACCGAGGGTCTGCAGGCCGATCAGGTTGCGCAGGATCAGAATCACTAGCACGCCGATCGGGATCATCACCATGATCATGAAGGTCTGCTGGGTCTGCAGCGGCAAGCCGTACAGCGAGTATTCGAGGAAGTTGGCGTCGGTATTCTCGTCGGTCAGCTTGGCCAGACGAATTGCGTTCATCTCGCTGTTGTTCAGGCTGAAGGTCACATTGGCTTTCTTGCCGCCGTCGACGGTGATCAGGTTTTCATCGCCGGTCCACCACAGCAGGCGGTCGGTCGGCAGGCCTTGCTCGCCGGTTTCCGGGTTGAAATACAGCCAATCGTTGCCGTTGAAGCTGCGCAGCCACAGTTCGGGCATTTGCGGTTGATCAGCGACGAGGCGGATGGTGTGGACTTTTTCCACCGGTACGTGGGCGATGGACAGCAGCAATTCGACGATTTTGGCTTTGTGCGCAGTCGACGGATCGCCGGCCAGCAGCAGTTTCACATTGTCGTCGTTGAGGTTGTTGACGCGTTTGATCGCTTCGCCGATGAAGGTCTCGACGTCGGCGGAGTGTTGGCGAATCGGTGCGAGCAGGGCCTCGGCAGCGATTTTTTCCGGGCCTTCGATGGCTATGCTGTCGCGGAAGGTCGGGCCTTTGACCTTGGATTTTTCCGCGGTGTAACGCTTGGTCAGCACCAGACGGTAATAAAGGGTCTGGTTGCCCTTGGCGCGACGTGCCGACCAGGTGACCTTGCGGTTGCCGTCGACACGGTTCACCGCGACGCCGTAGTTATTGGAAATAAAACTCTCATTGAGGCTGACGTAATCGCGGCTCAGCGGCGGTACGAACATCTGGATCTTTACCGGATCCTTGGTGCTGGCGACGAACTCGACTTTGGCGTCGATGTTCCACAAGTCGTCGGTCGCATCTTCGGTCACCGGGATGCCGAGTACGAAAATCTGATAGGCCGTAACCGAAACGCCCAGTAACACCAGAATGGTGATCAGGATTTTCAGGTGGAAGGTTAGAGAACGCATGGAAATTACTCGGCGGTATGAGCGGCGATGGTGCAGGCGGGTTTGCCGGCAGCGTATTTAAGACTGGGGTCGACCAGCGCGTCGAAGCGTTTCAACGCTTCGGAGCCGATCAAAAGCGGGTATTGGAACGCACTTCGGTCGGTCAGGTTCACTTCGATGCTGCGCATCGCCGTGCCCATGCAGATATCCAGCTCGATTACCGGACGGGCGGTGTACTTCTTGCCTTCTTCCGGGTCGTAGTCGCCGGCGCGGCGTTTGATTTTGCTGACGCGGGCCAGTGGCCGTTCGATCGGGTGCGAATGCGCCGCGTCGATCGCCAGGTAGAAACGTACCCAGGACTCACCGTTGCGTTTAAAGCGTTTGATGTCGCGGGCGCTCAGCGAGGCGGTTTTTGCGCCGGTGTCGAGTTTGGCCGCGACTTCGAGATTGATGCCGTCAAGCGAAGCGTATTCGTTGAGGCCGTACACGGTTTTTTCCCCCGCGGCGGCGAGGCCGGGCAGGCAAAACAGGGCAAAGAATGTGGGAAAAGGCTTGAGTCTCATAAATCCTGGTGCGCAGCGTTCCGTGGTCGGTTCAGGTGCCTGGCAAGACTTGCGCAAGCGCCTGCGTGTGCCTGGCAGCTTTTTATGACAAGCCGTACAAATGGCCAGCAAATGCGGGCGGCATTCTAGCACGGTGGTTTTATGGCGCCAGCGCTGGGGGCGGTCTATACAAGATCCAAAGATCGCAGCCTTCGGCAGCGCCTACACTGATCCCTGTAGGAGCTGCCGAAGGCTGCGATCTTTTAAGGTTATTAGACGATTGTCGACAATACCCATTTATCCTTTGACTGATTCGGCTGAATTAGCTAGTTTTTGCCGCATTGGATTTAAAGGTGTCGACAATCATGCTGGATCAACTCGATCCCCCGGTCATCAACGGTGACGATTCCGAGACGCTCTCGGAAAACGTCTTCCGGCGTATTCAGGCGGCCATCGTCAAAGGCGAGATCGCCCCGGGCAGCAAAATCTCCGAGCCGGAACTGGCGCGCACTTACGGCATCAGCCGTGGACCGTTGCGTGAGGCGATTCACCGACTCGAAGGCCAGCGCCTGTTGGTGCGCGTCCCGCACGTCGGCGCGCGCGTGGTCTCGCTCAATCATGCCGAGCTGATCGAACTCTACGAAATCCGCGAATCCCTCGAAGGCATGGCCTGCCGTCTGGCGGCCGAGCGCATGAGCGTCGAAGAAATCGACGAACTGCGCCGGGTGCTGGAAACCCACGAGCGCGACGCCGCGTTTCAGGCCGGCGTCGGCTACTACCAGCAGGAAGGCGATTTCGACTTTCACTACCGGATCATTCAGGGCAGCGGCAACCGCACGCTGACGCAGATGCTCTGCGGCGAGCTGTATCAACTGGTGCGCATGTACCGCATCCAGTTTTCCACCACGCCGAACCGCCCACGCCAGGCCTTTGCCGAACACCACCGGATTCTCGATGCCATCGCCGACCGTGACGGCGAGCTCGCGGAATTGTTGATGCGCCGCCACATCGGCGCCTCGAAACGCAACATCGCCCGTCATTACCAGGACGGCGCCCACAATAAGACAGCCACTGAACGAGGTGAGTCATGAGTTCCAAGCACAGCACTCCAGGCCAGCGTTTCCGCGATGCGGTCGCCAGCGAGCATCCATTGCAAGTGGTCGGCGCGATCAACGCCAACCACGCGCTGCTGGCCAAGCGCGCCGGTTTCAAGGCGATCTACCTGTCCGGTGGCGGGGTGGCCGCAGGCTCGCTCGGCGTGCCGGATCTGGGCATCACCGGTCTGGATGACGTGCTCACCGACGTGCGCCGCATCACCGACGTTTGCGATCTGCCGTTGCTGGTCGACGTCGATACCGGTTTCGGCTCGTCGGCGTTCAACGTCGCGCGCACGGTGAAGTCGATGATCAAGTTCGGCGCGGCGGCGATTCATATCGAGGATCAGGTCGGCGCCAAGCGCTGTGGCCACCGTCCTAATAAAGAGATCGTCAGCCAGCAGGAAATGGTCGACCGCATCAAAGCCGCCGTCGATGCGCGCACCGATGACAGCTTCGTGATCATGGCGCGTACCGATGCGCTGGCGGTGGAAGGTCTGGAATCGGCACTGGATCGCGCCGCCGCGTGCATCGAGGCTGGCGCTGACATGATCTTTCCGGAAGCCATCACCGAGCTGGAGATGTACAAACTGTTCGCCAACCGTGTGAAAGCGCCGATTCTGGCCAACATCACCGAGTTCGGCTCGACGCCGCTGTACACCACCGAGCAACTGGCCGGCGCCGACGTGTCGCTGGTGCTGTATCCGCTGTCGGCGTTCCGCGCAATGAACAAGGCTGCGGAAAACGTCTACACCGCGATCCGCCGCGACGGCACGCAGCAGAATGTCATCGACACCATGCAGACTCGCATGGAGCTTTACGATCGCATCGATTACCACACGTTCGAGCAGAAGCTCGATGCGTTGTTTGCACAAAAGAAAGTCTGAATCAAACCCTGTGGGAGCGAGCTTGCTCGCGAAGACGGACTGACATCCAGCATTGATGTCGACTGATCCAGCGCTTTCGCGAGCAGGCTCGCTCCCACCAGTTTTCCCCATACAAATTCAAGAAGATTGGAGAACACAATGGCCGAAGCAAAAGTACTCAGTGGCGCCGGGCTCCGTGGCCAGGTTGCCGGGCAAACCGCACTGTCCACCGTGGGCCAGGCCGGTGCCGGGCTGACCTATCGCGGTTACGACGTGCGCGAACTGGCCGCCGATGCGCAATTTGAAGAAGTCGCGTACCTGCTGCTCTACGGCGAGCTGCCGACCCAGGCGCAACTCGACGAATACCAAGGCAAGCTGAGCAAGCTGCGCGACCTGCCGCAAGCGCTGAAAGAAGTGCTCGAGCGCATCCCCGCCGACGCCCACCCGATGGACGTGATGCGCACCGGTTGCTCGTTCCTCGGCAACATCGAGCCAGAGAAAGACTTCTCCGAGCAGCGCGACAAGACCGACCGCTTGCTCGCCGCATTCCCGGCGATCATGTGCTACTGGTATCGCTTCAGCCACGACGGCAAGCGCATCAACTGCGTGAGCAGCGAGCCAACCATCGGCGGCCACTTCCTGCACCTGCTGCACGACAAGAAGCCAAGCGAACTGCACGTCAAAGTGATGAACGTGTCGCTGATCCTTTACGCCGAGCACGAATTCAACGCCTCGACCTTCACCGCCCGCGTTTGCGCCTCGACGCTGTCCGATCTGTATTCCTGCGTGACCGCCGCCATCGGTTCGCTGCGCGGTCCGTTGCATGGCGGCGCCAACGAAGCGGCGATGGAAATGATCGAACGCTTCTCGTCGCCGGAAGACGCGATCAAAGGCACCCTCGGCATGCTCGAGCGCAAAGACAAGATCATGGGCTTCGGCCACGCGATCTATAAGGACAGCGACCCGCGCAACGAAGTGATCAAAGGCTGGGCGAAACAGCTGGCTGATGAAGTCGGTGACAAGGTGTTGTTCCCGGTTTCCGAAGCCATCGACAAGACCATGTGGGAGCAGAAAAAACTCTTCCCGAACGCCGATTTCTACCATGCCTCGGCGTACCACTTCATGGGCATTCCGACCAAGCTGTTCACGCCGATCTTCGTCTGCTCGCGCCTGACCGGCTGGGCTGCGCACGTCTTCGAACAGCGCGCCAACAACCGCATCATCCGCCCAAGCGCCGAGTACATCGGCGTCGAACAGCGCAAGTTCGTGCCAATCGAACGTCGCTGAAATGGTGACGCTGCCACACAGGTAACTGGATAAACCGGAAACCCATGTGGGAGCGGGCTTGCTCGCGAAAGCGGTGTATCAGTCGACACATTCGTTGAGTGACATTCCGCATTCGGGAGCAAGCCCCCTCCCACAGTTGACCGAGTTGAATTCATTGCCGGTGTCGCGCCCACCCTTTGCAACCACCGTGCCCCGAGTCCTGACCCGATGAACACAGAATTCCGCAAAACCCTGCCCGGCAGCCCTCTGGATTATTTCGACGCCCGCGCGGCGGTCGAAGCGATTCAGCCCGGCAGTTACGACACCCTGCCGTACACCTCCCGCGTGCTGGCGGAAAACCTCGTGCGTCGCTGCGACCCGGCCACGCTCACCGATTCGCTCAAGCAACTGATCGAACGCAAACGCGACCTCGATTTCCCGTGGTTTCCGGCGCGGGTGGTCTGTCACGACATTCTCGGCCAGACCGCGCTGGTCGACCTCGCTGGCCTGCGCGACGCGATCGCGTTGCAGGGTGGCGACCCGGCGCAAGTCAACCCGGTAGTGCCGACGCAACTGATCGTTGACCACTCGCTGGCCGTCGAGGCCGGTGGTTTCGATGCCCAGGCGTTCGAGAAAAACCGCGCCATCGAAGACCGGCGCAACGAAGACCGCTTCCACTTCATCAACTGGACGAAAAAGGCCTTCAAGAACGTCGATGTGATCCCGCCGGGCAACGGCATCATGCACCAGATCAACCTGGAGAAAATGTCGCCGGTGATTCAGGTGCGTGAAGGCGTGGCGTTCCCCGACACTTGCGTTGGCACCGACAGTCACACGCCGCACGTTGATGCCTTGGGCGTGATCGCCATCGGCGTTGGCGGCCTCGAAGCCGAGAGCGTGATGCTCGGTCGCGCGTCGTGGATGCGTCTGCCGGAAAGCGTCGGTGTTGAACTGACCGGCAAGCTGCAACCGGGCATCACCGCCACCGACATGGTGCTGGCGCTGACCGAATACCTGCGTAAACAGAAGGTCGTCGGCGCCTGGCTGGAGTTCTTCGGCGAAGGCGCCGCTGCGCTGACCCTCGGCGACCGCGCAACCATCTCCAACATGGCCCCGGAATACGGCGCCACCGCAGCGATGTTCTACATCGATCAGCAGACCATTGATTACCTGAAACTCACCGGTCGTGAAGACCAGCAAGTGCAGCTCGTCGAGCAATACGCCAAGCTGACCGGCCTGTGGGCAGACAGCCTGAAAGGCGCGCAATACGAGCGCGGTCTCACTTTCGATCTGTCTTCGGTGGTGCGCAACATGGCCGGCCCGAGCAACCCGCACGCCCGCGTCGCGACCTCGGATCTGGCGGCCAAAGGCATCTCCGGTCAGTGGGAAGAAGTCCCCGGGCAAATGCCTGACGGCGCGGTGATCATCGCCGCCATCACCAGTTGCACCAACACCAGCAACCCGCGCAACGTCATCGCCGCTGGCCTGATCGCGCGCAACGCCAACAAGCTCGGCCTGACCCGCAAACCGTGGGTGAAATCTTCGCTGGCGCCGGGTTCGAAAACCGTTGCGCTGTATCTCGACGAAGCAGGGCTGACCACTGAACTGGAGCAGCTCGGTTTCGGCGTCGTCGCCTTCGCCTGCACCACGTGCAATGGCATGTCCGGCGCGCTCGATCCGGTGATCCAGCAAGAGATCATCGACCGCGATCTGTACGCGACTGCGGTGCTCTCGGGCAACCGCAACTTCGACGGCCGCATCCACCCGTACGCCAAGCAAGCGTTCCTCGCGTCGCCGCCGCTGGTGGTGGCGTACGCCATCGCCGGCACCATCCGTTTCGACATCGAAAAAGATGTGTTGGGCGTGGTCGACGGCAAGGAAATCCGCCTGAAAGACATCTGGCCAAGCGACGAAGAAATCGACGCCGTGGTGAAGTCTTCGGTCAAGCCTGAGCAGTTCCGTCAGGTCTACATTCCGATGTTCGCCGTCCACGAAGACACCGGCCCGAAAGTCACGCCGCTGTACGACTGGCGCGAGATGAGCACCTACATTCGCCGTCCGCCGTACTGGGAAGGCGCACTGGCCGGCGCACGTCCGCTAAAGGGCATGCGCCCGCTGGCGGTGCTGCCCGACAACATCACCACCGATCACCTGTCGCCTTCGAACGCGATCATGCTCGACAGCGCCGCTGGCGAATACCTGGCGAAAATGGGCCTGCCGGAAGAGGACTTCAACTCCTACGCAACGCACCGTGGCGACCACCTGACCGCGCAGCGCGCGACCTTCGCCAACCCGAAACTGTTCAACGAAATGGTCGTGGAAAACGGCAAGGTCAAACAGGGTTCGCTGGCGCGGGTCGAGCCGGAAGGCAAGGTCATGCGCATGTGGGAAGCCATCGAAACTTACATGGAGCGCAAGCAGCCGCTGATCATCATCGCCGGCGCCGATTACGGTCAGGGATCGTCCCGCGACTGGGCGGCGAAAGGCGTGCGTCTGGCCGGTGTCGAGGCGATTGCCGCTGAAGGGTTCGAACGCATTCACCGCACCAACCTGGTGGGCATGGGCGTGCTGCCGCTGGAGTTCAAAGCAGGCACCGACCGTCACACCTTGGCCATCGACGGCAGCGAAACCTACGACGTGATCGGCGAGCGCAAACCGCGCGCGGACCTGACGCTGGTGATCCATCGCAAGAACGGCGAGCGCGTTGATGTGCCGGTGACTTGCCGTCTGGATACCGCTGAAGAAGTGTCGATCTACGAGGCCGGCGGCGTGTTGCAACGTTTCGCTCAGGACTTCCTTGAAGAGTCGGCGGTTGCCGTTTAAATCTACTGATGCAGGCGTGAGATCTCGGTCTCACGCCTGTGGATAAGGAGCACCATGGCTCACGCACCACAAATAAAGATCCCCGCCACCTACATGCGCGGCGGCACCAGCAAAGGCGTGTTTTTCAGCCTCAAGGATTTGCCCGAAGCGGCGCAGATTCCCGGGCCGGTTCGCGACGCTTTATTGCTGCGCGTGATCGGAAGCCCCGACCCGTACGACAAGCAAATCGACGGCATGGGCGGCGCCACTTCAAGCACCAGCAAAACCGTGATCCTGTCGAAAAGCCTCAAGGCTGATCACGACGTCGATTACCTGTTCGGTCAGGTCTCCATCGACAAGCCATTCGTCGACTGGAGCGGCAACTGCGGCAACCTCTCGGCAGCGGTCGGCTCGTTCGCCATCAGCAATGGTCTGGTCGAGGCCAGCCGCATTCCGCACAACGGTGTTGCAGTGGTGCGCGTGTGGCAGGCCAACATCGGCAAAACCATTATTGCTCACGTGCCGATCACCAACGGCGAAGTGCAGGAAACCGGTGATTTCGAGCTCGACGGCGTGACTTTCCCGGCCGCCGAAGTGCAAGTCGAATTCATGGATCCGGCGGCGGAAGAAGAGGGTGGTGGTGGCTCGATGTTCCCCACCGGCAACCTGATCGATGAGCTGGAAGTGCCGGGTGTCGGCACGTTCAAGGCAACCATGATCAACGCCGGCATCCCGACGATTTTCGTCAACGCCGAAGACATCGGTTACACCGGCACCGAGCTGCAAGGAGCGATCAACAGCGATCCGAAAGCGCTGCAAATGTTCGAGACGATTCGTGCGTATGGCGCGCTGCGCATGGGCCTGATTGCCAATCTGGATGAAGCGGCGAAACGGCAACACACGCCGAAAGTCGCGTTTGTTGCCAAGCCTGCGGATTATGTGGCTTCCAGTGGTAAGGCGATTGGCGCTGGTGATGTCGATTTGCTGGTGCGCGCGTTGTCGATGGGCAAGTTGCACCACGCGATGATGGGCACGGCGGCGGTGGCGATTGGTACGGCGGCGGCCATTTCCGGCACGCTGGTGAACCTTGCGGCGGGCGGCGTTGAACGCAATGCCGTGCGCTTCGGGCATCCGTCCGGGACGTTGCGTGTTGGTGCTGAAGCCAGTCTGGAAAACGGCGAGTGGATCGTCAAAAAAGCCATCATGAGCCGCAGTGCGCGGGTGCTGATGGAAGGCTACGTCCGCGTCCCGGGCGATTCCTTCTGACCAAATACCGGACGCCACCCTGGATTGCTTCACTCTGTAGGAGCTGCCGAAGGCTGCGATCTTTTGATCTTGTTTTTGAAGGTCAAGATCAAAAGATCGCAGCCTTCGGCAGCTCCTACAGGGATCGCATTTCAACAATAAGAAATTGTTAGCCCTGAACCGAGGTCCCATCAACGAACCACTTAATGAGTGAATCGAACATGAGCGCCAACGTCGACCTGAACAACCGCCCCGACTACGACCGTGTCCTGCAGGACATCGCCGACTACGTCCTCACCTTCAAAGCCGAATCCACCGAAGCCCTCGACACCGCCCGCAACTGCCTGATGGACACGTTAGGCTGCGGCCTGCTCGCACTGCGTTTCCCTGAATGCACCAAACACCTCGGCCCGATCGTCGAAGGCACCGTCGTGCCGTTTGGCGCGCGCGTCCCCGGCACTTCCTATCGTCTCGACCCGGTCAAAGCCGCGTGGGACATCGGTTGCATCGTTCGCTGGCTCGACTACAACGACACCTGGCTCGCCGCCGAGTGGGGCCATCCATCCGACAACCTCGGCGCGATTCTCGCGGTGGCCGATCATCTCTCGCAAAAACGCGTGGCCAACGCTGAAGCGCCGCTGACGATCCGCGATGTGCTCGAAGCGATGATCATGGCCCACGAGATTCAAGGCGTGATCGCCCTGGAAAACTCCTTCAACCGCGTAGGACTTGATCACGTCATTCTGGTGAAAGTCGCCTCCACCGCCGTCACCGCCAAACTGATGGGCGCCAATCGCGAACAACTGTTGTCGGCGTTGTCCCACGCTTTCGCCGACGGCCAAGCGCTGCGCACTTATCGTCATGCGCCAAACGCCGGCTCGCGAAAATCCTGGGCGGCGGGGGATGCGTCGAGTCGTGGCGTGCGCCTGGCCGACATCGCCATGCGCGGCGAGATGGGCATTCCCGGGGTGCTGACGGCAAAACAGTGGGGCTTTTATGAGGTGCTGTTCAGCCACAGCAACAACGATCTGGCGCTGAAACCGGAAGACAAACGCGCTTTCAGTTTCTCGCGCGCGTTCGGCAGTTACGTGATGGAAAACGTCCTGTTCAAAATCAGCTTCCCCGCCGAATTCCATGCGCAAACGGCCTGCGAAGCGGCGGTGACCTTGCACCCGCAAGTGCGCAATCGTCTGCACGAAATTGACCGCATCGTCATCACCACTCACGAATCGGCGATCCGCATCATTTCCAAAGTCGGGCCGCTGGCCAATGCCGCTGACCGTGACCACTGCATCCAGTACATGACCGCCGTGCCGCTGGCCTTCGGCAATCTGGTCGCCGAGCAATACGAAGACGATTTCCACAAGGCGCACCCGATCATCGATGTGCTGCGTGAGAAAATGGTCATCGTCGAAGAGCCGCGTTTCACCCGCGAATACCTGGAGCCTGACAAGCGCTCGATTGCCAACGCCGTGCAGGTGTTTTTCAAGGATGGCAGCAGCAGCGAAAACGTCGTCGTGGAATACCCGATCGGGCATCGTCGCCGCCGCGCCGAGGGCATTCCGTTGCTCGAAGAAAAATTCAAAGCCAATCTGGCCACGCGTTTTACCGGTCAGCGCAGCGGTGAGATCTTCGCACTGTGCAAGGATCAAACCCGACTCGAGTCCACCCCGGTAAACCGCTTCGTCGACCTGTTCGTGATCTGAAGGTACAAACACGCTCCCTGTAGGAGCTGCCGCAGGCTGCGATCTTTTGACGTTGATGTTTAAAAACAAGATCAAAAGATCGCAGCCTTCGGCAGCTCCTACACGGACCGCATACGCCATTTTTCGATGGGCAATTTGGTGATGGCAAAACCGCTCAACAAAATCGCTGAATAGATCATCAGCTCCCGGGACAGGGTTTGCCCCTCGTACCAGGCGCCGATGATCACGGCGAACACCGGGAAAATGATAAACACGAACGACAGGATGATCGGGCTCAGGCGTTTCAGCAGCAGAAAATAAACGATAAACCCGCCCACCGAGGCCACCAGCCCGAGGTAGAACAGCGCGCCCCATGAGCGTGCCGTGATGTTTTCGAATACCGGTGTTTCGACGTTCAATCCGACAATAAATAACATCGCCCCGGCAATGCCGATCGGCAGCGTGTTGTAGGTGATCACGCTGATCGCGCTGCCGTGTTTTTTCGTCACCACGTAGCACAGCGCATGCATCACGGCGGCGCAGAGAATCGCCAGCACCCCCAGCCATTCCGCCTGATCCAGATGCAGACCCTGACTGCGAATAATCATGAAAAGACTGCCAAAACCGATGGCAATGCCGAGCATCTGCGACGGGTAGATTTTCTCGCGCAGAAACAGCGCGGAAAACAGCAGGATAAATACTGGCATGCAGCTGAACAGCAACGCTGTCAGGCCCGATGAGACATGCATTTCGCCGTAGTTGAGCAGGTAGTAGGGCAGGCTGAAATACGACAGCGTGACGAACACAAAAAACCAGCGGCTCTGCCGAGGGAACAGTAGCGGTTCTTTACGCAGCAACGCGAAACTCAAAAACAGTGGAAATGCGATGAGAAAGCGCAGCCCGGCCGCGGTCAGTGGCGGCACACTTTCTACAGCAATCTTGATCCCCAGCCACGTCGTGCCCCAACTCAGGCAGACGATCAGAAACAACGTGCTGGTGATCAATCCGGCAAGCCAGGGTTTGCTGATGCTTATCGGTGTGCTGACGGCGGTCGACATGCGGTGTGCTCCGAGCGGCTGAATTGACCTGGTCACAGAAAGGGTCTATCCCTGATTGAACCTGTTTTCAGCACGCTATGCGGGGCGCGAATGACTGTCAAAGTAAGTATTGCCATGGTGTCAATCCTCCGTGATGGCCTCACTCACGGCGTCGGCGTGAAATACCAGCGCCTCGCCGATGCAGTGGAAAAGGCTATCGCTGAAGGCGTGATCGACGCTGGCTGCAAATTACCGCCGCACCGATTGTTGGCCGATAGCCTCGGCGTCACCATCGGTACGATCAGCCGCGCCTACGGTGAGCTGGAGCGTGTGGGATTGGTCGTCGCCCGTGTAGGCGATGGCACTTACGTACGTCAGAGAGGGATGGAACGGCCGCAGGACAAAGGCTTTCGCAATGTCAGCGATGAGCCGCCCGCCTGCTTCGACATGAGCCGCAATCAGCCGATTCCGGGGCAGGAAGCGGCGTTCATGAGTCAGAGCCTGCAAGCGTTAGCGAATGATCCGCGAGTGCTGCAGCAATTGACTGGATACAGCGCAGAAGGCGGCATGGCGCGGCATCGGCAGGCTGGGGCGGTGTGGTTGCAGCACGACGCGTTTGTGCCGCACGCCGATCAGGTGTTGTGCGTCAACGGCGGCCAACATGGTTTGTTGTGTGCGTTGATGGGTTTGCTCAAGGCCGGCGACACGGTGGTGACCGAGCATTTGTCCTACCCCGGATTGCTCAGTGTCGCTCGCCAGCTCGGGATAAAACTGATCGGCGCGACGATGGATGACGAAGGGCTTGTACCGTCAGCGCTGGAGGAAATCTGCCGTCAGCATCGCGTTTCGGCGCTGTATTGCACGCCGACCATCCAGAATCCTACGGCGGCGGTGATGTCCGTCCCACGGCGCGAGGTGATTGCCAATGTGTGTCGTCAGCACAATCTGCTGATCCTCGAAGACGAAGCCCACGCCGTGCTGGATCGTCAACGGCCGTTGCCGCTGAGTTATTTCGCCCCGGAGCGGTCGGTGTTGATCGGCAGTTTGAGCAAGGCTGTTTCGGCGGGATTGCGCGTCGGTTATCTGCATGCGCCGCAAGCGTTGATCGGGCGGTTAAGTTCAGCCATTCGCGGGACGTGCTGGATGGCCAATCCACTGGCGATGGAGGTGGCGAGTCTGTGGATCGAAAACGGCTTGGCTGAGCGCTTGCTGGATGAGCAGATTGACGAGATTGGCCGGCGCAAGGCGTTGGTGGTCGGGGCGCTGGAGGGCTTGAATTACAAGACGCACAGCCACAGTCCGCATTTTTGGGTCGAGGTGCCGGAAGGCTGGCGGGCGTCGCAGATTGCGGCGGAGTTGAAGGAGAATAATTATCTGGTGGCAACCGCAGAGGCGTTTGCGGTCGGGCATGCGGCGGTGCCGCAGTGTATTCGGGTGAGTGTGTGTAATTCGGTGGGGGATGATCGGTTGTTGCTCAGCGGGTTTGAGGCTCTGGCGCAAGCATTAACCGAGACCGTGTAATCGTTCTTCGCGAGCAAGCCCGCTCCCACATTTGAAATGCATTCCAGTGTGGGAGCGGGCTTGCTCGCGAAGGCGTCAGCTCAGGCAGCACACAACTACTTGAACCGCCGCTCCACGCCTTTCTCCACCAGAATCTTCGCCGAAATCTCTTCCACTGAAAAATGCGTCGAATTGATGTGCGGAATGTTCTCGCGGCGGAACAGATTCTCCACTTCGCGCACTTCAAATTCGCACTGCGCATAACTCGAATAGCGGCTGTTGGGCTTGCGCTCGTTGCGGATCGCGGTGAGGCGATCCGGGTCGATGGTCAGGCCGAACAGCTTGTGCTGGTGCGCACGCAGGGCGGCGGGCAGGGTCAGGCGCTCCATGTCGTCTTCGGTCAGCGGGTAATTGGCCGCGCGGATGCCGAACTGCATGGCCATGTACAGACACGTCGGTGTCTTACCGCAGCGCGACACGCCCACTAGTATCAAATCGGCTTTGTCGTAATAGTGCGTGCGCGCACCGTCGTCGTTGTCGAGGGCGAAATTCACCGCCTCGATACGCTCCATGTAATTGGAGTTGTGGCCAATCGAATGCGACTTGCCGACGGTGTAGGAAGAATGCTCGGTCAGTTCCTGCTCAAGCGGGGCGAGGAAGGTCGAGAAAATATCGATCATGAAACCATTGGACGTCGCGAGAATCTCACGAATGTCCTGATTGACGATGGTGTCAAAGATGATCGGGCGAAAGCCGTCGGTGTCAGCGGCTTTGTTGATTTGTTGTACCATGGCCCGCGCTTTTTCAACGCTGTCGATGTACGGTCGCGTGAATTTGCTGAAGGTAATGTTTTCGAACTGCGCCAGAAGGCTTTGACCCAGGGTTTCGGCAGTAATGCCGGTGCCATCGGAGATAAAGAAAGCAGATCGTTTCATTTGCACCTTGGGCCTTAAGTGAGTGTCCTGTGTTGCATAGGAATGCCGATGTGGCGGCGCCTGTTGTCGCCATACTACGTTGCCGCTCCTCGCCATAGCCAGCTATGACTTGTCGCGGCGCCTTGTCTGGCAACAACAGTCACTCGCCACATCGGCATGCCTATGCAACACAGGACACTTATGAGCATTTCTGGATATGATAGGCGCGATTTGTTGGCCGCCAATGGCCAGCATTCTCACTTATTTTCCAGGTCCAGGCCATACAACCGGCCAACGCTCCCCCGAGCAGCCGGTTTCTGAGCTTTTCCAACACAGTTAGTGGAGAGATCACCTTGGTAGAGTACGTAGTTTCCCTCGATAAGCTCGGCAAACA
>NZ_JBIVJB010000054.1:27394-33633 GCF_044750025.1 Pseudomonas sp. NPDC088885
AAACACGATGTTGAGCATGTGGGGGGCAAGAACGCATCCCTGGGCGAGATGATCAGTAACCTGGCAGGCGCCGGTGTTTCGGTCCCCGGCGGCTTCGCCACGACGGCTCAGGCCTATCGTGATTTCCTCGAACTGAGCGGCCTCAACGACCAGATCCACGCGGCCCTCGACGCGCTCGACGTCGACGACGTCAACGCCCTGGCCAAAACCGGCGCACAGATCCGTCAATGGATCATGGAAGCCGAATTCCCTGAAAAACTGAATGCCGAAATCCGCACCGCGTTCGCCGCGCTGTCGGCCGGCAACCCTGACGTGGCCGTGGCCGTGCGTTCTTCCGCCACCGCCGAAGACTTGCCGGACGCTTCGTTCGCCGGTCAGCAGGAAACCTTCCTGAACATCCGTGGTGTAGAAAACGTTATCCGCGCCGCCAAAGAGGTGTTCGCGTCGCTGTTCAACGACCGTGCGATTTCCTACCGCGTGCACCAGGGCTTCGACCACAAACTGGTCGCCCTGTCGGCTGGCGTGCAGCGCATGGTGCGTTCGGAAACCGGTACTGCCGGCGTGATGTTCACCCTCGACACCGAATCCGGTTTCCGTGACGTCGTGTTCATCACCGGCGCCTACGGCCTGGGCGAAACCGTCGTACAAGGCGCGGTGAACCCGGATGAATTCTATGTCCACAAGGGCACGCTGGAAGCCGGTCGTCCGGCGATCCTGCGTCGCAACCTGGGCAGCAAAGCGATCAAGATGATCTACGGCGACGAGGCCAAGGCCGGTCGTTCGGTCAAGACCATCGACGTCGACAAGGCTGACCGCGCGCGTTTCTGCCTGTCCGACGCTGAAGTCAGCGAACTGGCCAAGCAAGCGATGATCATCGAAAAGCACTACCAGTGCCCGATGGACATCGAATGGGCCAAGGACGGTGACGACGGCAAGCTGTACATCGTGCAGGCCCGTCCGGAAACCGTGAAAAGTCGCACTCAGGCCAACGTCATGGAACGTTACCTGTTGAAAGAAACCGGCACCGTGCTGGTTGAAGGTCGCGCCATCGGCCAGCGCATCGGCGCCGGTAAAGTGCGCATCATCAAAGACGTTTCCGAAATGGACAAAGTCCAGCCGGGCGACGTGCTGGTTTCCGACATGACCGACCCGGACTGGGAACCGGTAATGAAGCGCGCCAGCGCCATCGTCACCAACCGTGGCGGCCGTACTTGCCACGCGGCGATCATCGCCCGTGAGCTGGGGATTCCGGCAGTGGTGGGTTGCGGTAACGCCACCCAACTGCTGAAGGATGGCCAGGGCGTGACCGTTTCGTGCGCCGAAGGCGACACCGGTTACATCTTCGAAGGCGAACTGGGCTTCGACATCAAGAAGAACTCCGTTGATGCCATGCCGGAGCTGCCGTTCAAAATCATGATGAACGTCGGCAACCCGGATCGCGCCTTCGACTTCGCGCAACTGCCGAACGCCGGTGTGGGCCTGGCCCGTCTGGAGTTCATCATCAACCGCATGATCGGTGTGCACCCGAAAGCGCTGTTGAACTACGACGGTCTGCCGCAGGAAATCAAAGACAGCGTCGACAAGCGCATCGCCGGTTACGACGATCCGGTTGGCTTCTACGTCGACAAACTGGTCGAAGGCATCAGCACCCTCGCTGCAGCGTTCACGCCGAAAAAAGTCATCGTGCGCCTGTCGGACTTCAAGTCCAACGAATACGCCAACCTGATCGGCGGCAAGCTCTACGAGCCGGAAGAAGAAAACCCGATGCTGGGCTTCCGTGGCGCGTCGCGTTACATCAGCGAATCGTTCCGCGATTGCTTCGAACTCGAGTGCCGTGCGCTGAAACGTGTGCGCAACGAGATGGGCCTGACCAACGTCGAAATCATGGTGCCGTTCGTCCGTACCCTCGGTGAAGCGAGCCAGGTCGTCGATTTGCTGGCTGAAAACGGCTTGAAGCGCGGTGAAAACGGTCTGCGCATCATCATGATGTGCGAACTGCCATCCAACGCGATCCTCGCTGAAGAATTCCTCGAATTCTTTGACGGCTTCTCGATCGGCTCCAACGACCTCACTCAGCTGACGCTGGGTCTGGATCGCGACTCGGGCATCATCGCGCACCTGTTCGACGAGCGTAATCCGGCGGTGAAGAAGCTGCTGGCCAATGCGATTGCCGCGTGCAACAAGGCTGGCAAGTACATCGGTATCTGCGGTCAGGGTCCGTCCGACCATCCGGATCTGGCCAAATGGCTGATGGAGCAGGGCATCGAAAGCGTGTCGCTGAACCCGGACTCCGTGCTGGAAACCTGGTTCTTCCTGGCCGAAGGTCAAGCGCAGGCTTAATGAGAATGTAAGCGGCCCGCTCCCCTTGTAGGAGCCGAGCTTGCTCGCGAAGAAGGACTGACATTCAACAACGATGTCGACGGATACACCGCTTTCGCGAGCAGGCTCACTCCTACAAAGGGCAGGGCTTTGAGATTGAAGTAGGGCGGGCTCCTGTAGATGCCGCCCTTTTTTGTGCAAGAGCATTATGCAAAGCAGCAGCAACCTATTTCCTGTCGCCCTGATCAGCGCCGAGCGGCGCGGCGATCTGAGCGAAGACGTTTATCGTTTGAAACCCGGCAACAGCCCGGACTGGTCCGTGGAGATCGCCGTCACCCGTTTGGGCATGGCCGACGACACGGCGCCCCGTGGCGTGCCGGTGATTCTGTTGCACGGCAGCTTTTCCAATCGGCGCTTCTGGTTTTCACCGAAAGGCCTGGGACTCGGCGCGTATCTGACGCGGCTGGGTTTCGATGTGTGGATTCCAGAGATGCGCGGGCACGGCCTGTCGCACCGCAATGAGGAATACCGACGCAATCGCGTTTCCGACTATGCCAAATACGATCTGCCGGCGATTGCCGCGTTCGTGCGTGAGCAGAGCGGTCAGATTCCGCACTGGATCGGCCATTCACTCGGCGGCATCACCTTGGCCGCTGCGCTCGGGGGTGAATACCTCGGCGAGCCGGCAGTTGCCTCTGCGGCGTTTTTCGGCACGCAGGTCAGTCGCACGTATTGGCCGCTGAAAATCCCGCCGGTGGAGTGGAGCGGGCGCTTTATTCTCAAGCGTTTCGCGCAGTTGTCCGGCTCACGCCTCAAGCGCGGCCCGGAAGACGAGCCGATCGGTCTGGCCATCGAGAGCATGCGCTGGTACGGCTTGTTCGGCCGCTTTGGCGACAAGGACAAGGATTGGTGGGCAGGCTTGGCCGAGGTTCAGGTGCCGGTGCTCGCGGTGACAGCCGCTGGTGACCATCAGGATCCGGCGTGGGCGTGTCGCAAGCTGTTCGAGCAGCTCGGCTCCGAGCACAAACAATTCATCAATCTCGGGCGCGAGCAGGGTTTCAACGACAATTTCGGCCATGTCGAAATGTTGGTGAGCAAAGCCGCGCAAGCTGAAGTGTGGCCGCTGGTGGCGCGTTGGTTGAAGGATCAACAGACGCCGTTGCTCGGCGAGAAGGCGGATCTGGCCGCTGCGGTCTGAATCAGAGGCTCTGAAAAGGGCATTTCGTTCGGATCGGCTTGCGGCTAAGATATGACGCATTGTGCGGTTCTGGTCATTTTTAGCGGCTGTTTAGCTATTACGTTTCAGCGTATGTTCAGGTTCAGTCAGCGACCATGGCATGGACTAAGGTAAACAGCGGCCGCCGGAACTCGTCTCTATAGCGTGCGTCATCCTTGATCGTCTTCCTTTTTACAGGAGTTTTTCGATGAACCATTACCTTACGCCTGACCTGTGCGACGCCTATCCGGAGCTGGTGCAGGTGCTGGAACCGATGTTCAGCAATTTCGGTGGCCGTGATTCGTTCGGCGGCGAAATCGTGACCATCAAATGCTTCGAAGACAACTCGCTGGTCAAGGAACAAGCCGAACTGAAGGGCAACGGTAAAGTGTTGGTCGTTGATGGCGGCGGTTCGTTACGCCGTGCACTGCTCGGTGACATGATCGCCGAGAAAGCCGCGAAGAACGGTTGGGAAGGGCTGGTGATCTACGGTTGCATCCGTGACGTCGACGTCATTGCGCAGACCGATCTGGGCGTGCAGGCGCTGGCCAGCCACCCGATGAAAACCGAAAAACGCGGCCTCGGCGACCTCAACGTCCCGGTGACTTTCGCCGGTGTGACGTTCCACCCGGGCCACTACATTTATGCGGACAACAACGGCGTGATCATCTCGCCGAGCCCGCTGCAAATGCCTGAATAAGGCTTCGACAAAGGGATGCGGATGTTCGAGGAAGAAAACGCGCAATGGGGGCTGGTGCATGCCCTCGTGCTGGACGGTAAAGGCGGCGCGCGTTCGATAGCCCGGACTGAGCTCGACGATTTGCAGCTGCAGGCGCATGAAAGTTTGTGGCTGCATTGGGATCGCAGCCATCCGCAAACCCAGACCTGGTTGCGCAAATCCAGCGGTCTCAACGAATTCACCTGCGACCTGCTGCTGGAAGAAAACACCCGGCCGCGTTTGTTGCCACTGCCGGATTCCGAGCTGCTGCTGTTCTTGCGCGGGGTCAACCTCAATCCGGGTGCCGAGCCGGAGGACATGGTTTCGGTGCGGATTTTCGCCTCAGCTCAGCGCGTTATTTCCCTGCGTTTGCGTCCACTGCGTGCAACGGATGAGTTGCTGGCGCAATTGGCGGACGGCACAGGCCCGAAAACCGCTTCTGAACTCATCCTTTATCTGGCGCAATTCCTCACCAACAAGGTGCAGGATCTGGTCACTTGCCTCTCGGAAATCGCCGATGAGGAAGAAGAAAAAATGGATGCCGACGAACGGTATACCCCCGAGCACGGAGCGATTTTGCACATCCGGCGTAGGGCTGCCGGACTGAAGCGTTTTCTTGCACCGCAGCGGGATATTTTCGGACAGCTCACGCGGATAAAACTGCCGTGGTTTGTCGAAGATGATGCCGACTACTGGAACGAATTGAACAACAGCCTGACGCGATATCTCGAAGAGCTCGAATTGACCCGGGAGCGCGTGGGGCTGGTGCTGGAGGCTGAAGACCGGCGTTTGAGCGAGCGCATGAATCGCACGATGTACCGCTTCGGCATCATCACCTGCATCTTTTTGCCGATGAGTTTTATCACCGGTCTGCTGGGTATCAATGTCGGCGGAATTCCGTTCTCCAGCAGCCCTTATGGCTTCCTGATTGCCTGTTTGACGGTGCTCGCCCTGGCCTTCGGTCAGTGGTGGTTGTTCCGTCGATTGCGCTGGGTGTGACCATGCAACATGTGACCCGACCAAATCTGCCCGCGTCTTTCACAGACATCACGAGAGGTGCGTATGCACGATCCGTTTGAACAGTCTTTGCGCGACATGCTCAACGCCTCACCGTCCGGTCGTGACGACGATGCGTGCTTGGGCCGCGTACTCAAAACCGCCAACCGCCAGGTCGGTGCCGGTGATCTTTTCAGCCTGCTGGGCCGCTGGCTGCCCGCGCTGATGATCGCCCTGAATAATGGATCGGCGCATGTCTCGCCGGTTTCCCGTCTTCGTAAACCTACCGCTCGCACTGCTGATAAGGCTGATTGAATATGGAACTTGATCTCTGGACTCAGAGCCTCGTCACTGCAATGACTGCGTTGTGGACCAAAGTCGCTAACTTCATTCCGAACCTGTTTGGCGCACTGGTGGTGCTGCTGTTGGGTTTCGTCGTGGCCAAACTGCTCGACACCTTGTTGTCCAAACTGCTGGCCAAACTCGGCCTCGATCGCCTGATGGGCGGCACCGGTCTGACCAAGTTGATGTCGCGTGCCGGCCTGCAAGTACCGATCTCAACCCTGATCGGAAAAATCGTTTACTGGTTCGTTCTGCTGATATTTTTGGTTTCTGCAGCAGAATCCCTTGGACTTGAGCGAGTTTCAGCTACGCTGGACATGCTGGCGCTGTATTTGCCAAAGGTCTTCGGTGCCGCGCTGGTGTTGCTGGTCGGTGTTTTGCTCGCACAATTGGCCAATGGCCTGGTGCGCGGGGCGGCAGAAGGCGTAGGCCTCGACTACGCTTCTGGGCTGGGGCGGATTGCGCAGGGGCTGGTGATCATTATCAGCATCTCGGTGGCGATCAGTCAGCTTGAGGTCAAGACCGACCTGCTGAACCATGTGATTGTCATTGTGTTGATTACCGTTGGTCTGGCGGTTGCGCTGGCCATGGGTTTGGGAAGCCGGGAAATTGCCGGTCAGATTCTTGCGGGAATCTATGTGCGTGAGT
>NZ_JBIVJB010000055.1:0-33017 GCF_044750025.1 Pseudomonas sp. NPDC088885
AGGTTAAAATTTCTTCTCCGAGAAAATTTAAAATCACCGCCAGGTCGCGGCGGCGGACGCTATCGTCATCGATCAGCAGAATTTTGGTTTCACGCCACATGCAATAGCAACTTCCCTGGTCAACTCAATGCCCGAAAATGGGGGCAAGCGAGACGCTTGCAGGACACTCTGTGCCTGTAGACGCCCGAAATCTGAAAACAGCCACTAGTTAAGTCAAAAAACCGTGCACAGTCAAATTTATGGCGCACATCTCTGGATTAACTGAAGGTTAATTAACCGAACAGATGGTAAACCTTTGCCGCGTTCCGCGCTTGGGTGATCTGCGACATCTCTTCGACTATCGCCTGGCGTTCGCCCATGGCCACTTCAAGCAGCTGCCGATAAACATGCAGCAACTCTTCCAGATTATCGCGCAATGCATCTTCGTCCAGCGAAGCTTCCGCCATGACGTCTTCCATGCAGGAACGACATGCCAGATCCAGTTCGCCAATGGCTTCCCAGTTACGATCAGCCAGCGCACTGACCAGTGCTTGACGAGTGTCGGCGATTCGCTGCAATACAAGACTCATGACGATCTCCTTCAGAACTGCGGAGCAGGCGTAGGTGCGATGGCATCCCAGCCTTCTTTTACCGTGCTCAGCAGGCCTGCAACCTCATCGAGAATGCGCGGATCACTGCTGATGTTCGCCTCAGCGAGGCGCTTCATCATGTAGATATACAGCCCGTCCAGATCCGCCAGCGTATCAGCGCTGTTTTCCAGATCCAGACCTTCGCGCAAGCCACTGACGATGCCGATGGCTTTACCGATCGAAGTGCATTTGCCCGGAATATCCTTGCGCTCGATGGCACCTTTCGCCTGCGCGATACGGGCCAGTCCGCCTTCCATCAACATTTGCACCAGACGGTGCGGGCTCGCTTCAGACGTTTGGGCGTGCGCGCCGACTTTTTGGTACTGCCGAAGGGCTAACATCGGATTCATGTTCTACCTCATTGCCACAATGACTCGTATAACCAATGTATCGCCAACGAGTCTGAAAACTTTAGATGAAAAGACAAAAACCCGGCGCACGCCGATAAAGCGTAGCCGGGTTTTTGTCGTTCTTACCTGTTACTTCGCGGATTGCTGAGCATTGAGCGAGCTGAAGAACGACGTGATGTTGCTCGCCGTTGCTTTCATCTGACCGACCAACAGATCCATCGCGTTGTATTTTGCGGTCAGCGTTGCCGTCAGGCTGGTGACATGCAGATCCAGGGCCGTCTGCTGCTTTTGCAGGCTGGACGAGAGGTTGGTCAGGTTGGAGCTGCGCTGATCAAGCAGGCCGCCGGTCTTGACGTACGGGTCGACCGCACTGCTCATGCGCGCCAACAGACCGTTGGTGGCGTTGGTGCCGGAGAACATTTGCTGAACCTGACCAGCCATGCCCGGTGTGTCCATTCGTTTGTTGAACACAGCGGTGTCGAGTGCCAGCAGACCGGTTTTGCTGTCGGTCATTACGCCCAACTGCGACAACACCGTCAGTTGCGCACTCGGGCCAGATTCGGTCAACTGCTCACGAATGTCAGCCATCAGCGAGCGCGGCAGCGAGTCACCGGTGAACGCTGCGGAAACGGTCAGATTACCGTCCGCATCCGGTGTTGCCTTGGACAGCGTGTCGATGGCTTTTTTCAGGGTGTTGTAGGAATCGACGAACGTCTGAAGCGAAGTCTGGATTCCGGTGGTGTTGGTGGCAACCGTCACAACGGTCGGTGTGTCACCAGTGCTCATGGACGCAAGGTTCAGCGTCAGACCACTGATTGCACCCGTCACCGTGTTGCTTTTGCTGGTCACGGCCAAACCATCGATGGTGATGGCGGCGTCTTTGGCGACACCGTTGACGGATCCGGCATCGCCCGCCGCCGGTGTCCCACCCATGACTTTAGTGCCGTCAATCTCAAGGCCGGTGATACCGCTGACGCTGAGGTCGGAACCTGCGCCGGTCTTGTTGGAGCTGATCACCAGACGCGAAGCGCCGGAGCTGTCGGTGACAATGTTGGCAGAAATACCGTTGCTCGCCTGCGCAGTGTTGATCGCATCGCGAGTGCTTTGCAGCGTGGCATTGGCCGGAATCGTCACAGGATAATCAGTGCCATTCTGACTGATTTTCAGAGTACCACTCGGAATGGCACTGGTCGTACCGCCAGCGAAAGAGGCACTGGCTACTTTCGAACCGGTGGCCAGACTCTTCACGACAACGTTGTAGGTTCCCGGCACAGCGGTGCTGTCGGACGTAACGCCTAAAACGGTCGGGGTACCGGAGGTCGCAGTAAAACCGGCAAACGCAGGGCTCGACGCTTTGTTGAGGTCGGTCATCGATTTCTGAAACGCCGCCAGCGCGCTTTTCAGCGAACCGACACCGGAAATCTTCAGCGAGTTGGTTTTCGTCTGAGTGTCGATCTGCGTCTGCTTGGCAGACTTGTCGGCGTTAACCAGCGCGGTAACGATCGCGCCGATGTCCAGGCCGGAACCCAGTCCGGAACCCGGTAAAATTGGACTTGCCATGTGCATCTCCCTTCAGATTGTTGCCATTCTTTTGACCGCTACCGGCATCCTGAGAACGAACAAACACGATTCATGCCAGCTATCAGACCTTGGCGTCGAACAACACGTGACTGGCGTTGGCCAGGCTGTCTGCGAGCTTTAGAGCTTCGGCGGAGGGAATCTGTCGAACGACTTCACCCGTCTCGCTTGCGATCACTTTGACGATGACTTTTCCGGAATGTTCATCGATCGAGAACTCCAGATTGCGCTTGATCGACTGTACGAACTTTTCGATCTCCTGCACCGCCAGCTTCAACTTGGCATCGTCCGTATCCTGGCTTTTGTCAGCGACCGGAGCGTCAGCCTTGGCAACCTTTGGCGTCTCTGACGGCTTGTCAGGCACCGGGGCCACGGGCTTCGGAGCCGGATAAGACACGCTAAGCTTTACGCTCATGTCCATGCCCATCACCTCTTAACGTAAAAAAGCGAGAGAGCACGACAAGCGCACTCCCCCGCTTAAACTCGATCCGGAATTACTGAAGCAGCTTCAGTACAGCGGAAGGCAGTTGGTTGGCTTGAGCCAGTACGGAAGTCGAAGCTTGCTGCAGAGTTTGCTGCTTGGTCAGGTTAGCAGTTTCTGCGGCGAAGTCGGTGTCCTGTACACGACCCTGAGCAGCGGTGGTGTTTTCAGTGATGTTCTGCAGGTTGGAGATGGTGCTGGTCAGACGGTTTTGCGAAGCACCCAGGTTTGCACGGGTTGCACCGATCGAAGCGATAGCAGCGTCGATTGCGGTGATCGCGTTGTCGATGTTCACCGAAGCGGAACCAGCGCCAGTACCCGAAGTACCAGTCAGAACCAGAGCACCGCTGTTTACGGACAGGCTGGTTGCGTCGAACTTGCCAGTCAGTACCAGGTCGATGTGGTTAGCCGAACCGGTGTTCGCGCCCACTTGCAGGGTCACAGTACCAGCCGAACCGTCCAGCAGGTTTTTGCCGTTCAGGTTGGTCGAAGCCGAGATACGGGTGATCTCGTCGGACATCTGAGCGAATTCGGAGTTGGTAGCGGTCTGGTCAGCAGTGCCGTTGGTACCGTTACGTGCTTTAACAGCCAGTTCACGCATACGCTGCAGGATGTCGGTAGTTGCTTGCAGAGCGCCTTCAGCGGTCTGAGCTACGGAGATACCGTCGTTGGCGTTCTGGATCGCCTGAGTGTTACCACGGATCTGCGAGGACATACGGTTGGAGATCTGCAGGCCGGCGGCGTCATCTTTAGCGCTGTTGATTTTCAGGCCGGAAGACAGACGTTGCATCGAAGTCGACAGAGCGTCGGAAGCGCGGTTCAGGTTTTTCTGAACGTTCAACGATGTGGTGTTGGTGTTTACTGTTAAAGCCATGACGAATTCCTCGTTGGTTGGTACTGCGGCTTCCGGCCCTGGCAACCGCCGGGTATGGCCTAGAGAACCTTCGTAATAGTTATCGTCGGGTTTGCAGGTTGCTTGAGGGCTTTTTGAAAAAAATTTGCCATCACCCTGCCACCCCCGAGAAAACAAGGGCTTAGCCGCGCCCCGCCCACGAAAAAATGACGTCATAAAATCGACTGCCGCGCAAAGCAGCGGGCCAGTGCCGTTGGTCGCCTTCAGCGCTGCGTGCTTTGTAGCAGTTCGATCAGTTCGTACTCCATGAAATCAGCGAGGCCCAACCAGTCCTGACGCTCCTGGCATTCAAGAATCTGCGCCAACACGGTTGCCCAGGATTGCTGGGTATCGGTCGATGCAGACATGAGCGCCTGCTGTGCCCCCTCAAATACATCAACCATGACCAGCGCGGCCTCGACATCCCGGCCCAGACGAAACAGTCCGGCGCACTGACGGCACTCGTCCATGCATTTATCGATAGCGGTCATTGCACGAACTCCGGATCGAACTGCGTGCCGGCAATCAATGCGCCCGCGCGGCTGCTGTTATAGAACTGCACGTGCGGATGGGCAGCGATGTAGCGCTCCAGCACACACAGATAACCGCGAAAGTTGAGCTGCGTGGCGACGCGCTGGCCATTTCCGTCCAGCACCCAGTGCCGTGCCTGACTCACGCCCGGCCCCAGATCGCCGTCATTCCAGCCCGCATGGGTTTTATTGTTGGGAAACGCGAAGTCAGCGCCGAACAGCGTGATGCGCGCAGCGCCCATCTTCACCGCCAGATCGACGGCGGGATGAATGACGCTGCCACCGACATGCAGCAGCGCGCGCGGATGTTGCTCGCGCAACGCGGCGTACACCGGACTTGCCGAATAACCGCCGTAGCGCTTGCCCTTCCAGGCCGTCAGCACTTCGGGATCACTCATCGGCAGGTACACCAAAGTAATCCCGGCCGATTCCTCGACCGGCAAATGACGGAAGCCGATACGTTGATCGATGCTCACCACCATGTCCGGGACGATCCCGTGTTCGCGCAACGGCCGATAAGCGGTATCCACCGCAATGAACAATGGACGATCAGCTCGCAGACTAATCGCCGCCAACCGCTCGAAATGGCTCTCCAGCGTCGGGCCAGTACCGATCACAAACACCTCGCGGCCGGCGCAGGTGCCGAACAATTGCGCCACATCCTCATCGCCCAACAGAACCGGCAAACTGTCCTGCAACCGTTGTTGAATAATCGGCGACTGCACGTCGAATTCGCGGTTGTTGAAAGTCAGATGAACTTCATTGACCAGCCGATCACGGATCTTCGCGTTGAAGTCATCCGCCAGCAGCATCTCGGCCGGCAGGGCAAAAAATGGCGTACAGATATCGGAAAAATCGCCTGCATAAAACAGCTCCACGCGCGGATCTTCCAGCCACTGCCGTTGATCAATCAGCTGCAGCACCAGCGCAAACAACGCGCCATTGAGGATGTGCACGTACAAGCGATCAAGGTTTGTGCGCTCCAGCAACACGCCCGGCAGATCGCCGAGGCCGGTGCCGTAGACGTGCAGTTGCGCTTTGTCCGCGAGGCTGGCGGCCTGAATCCGCGCCTCATGCGTGCGGTCATGACGGCTGGTGAGCTGGATGCCGTTGACGCTCAGCGTCGAACTCAACCCTCGCGTCAGCTCAGCGGCAATGGCTGAACTGTCCTCAGCCATCAAGCGCTCGAACAGCGCCGGCCAGCGTCGTTGCAGGACTTCGGCATTGGCCTGGAAAAACTCGCTCATGACGCCTCGCACTCCGTTTCAGGCAAAAAAATAGCGCTCAAGGTTAACCCTTGAGCGCTATTTTTGTATCGGCCGTTGTGTGGCTCAAGGACGATAAATAATCGCCGAACCCCACGACAGACCCACACCGAAACCGCTGAGCGCGATGCGCTGCCAGTCGGAATCGATCACGTGTTTTTCCAGCAGCAGCGGAATGCTCGACGACACGGTGTTGCCGGTCTCGACCATGTCCTTGATGAACTTCTCCGGCTCGCCTTCGAAGCGTCGCGCCACGGCATCAACGATTGCCGCGCTGCCCTGGTGAATGCAGAATGCGTCGATGTCATCAGCCTTGAGGCCAGACTCGTCGAGCAACTCGTGCAAGTGCGCCGGGACTTTCAGCAACGCAAAGTTGAATACCTGACGACCGTTCATGAAGAACACGCCATCGGTGACTTTCAGGTGCGGTGCGCCGGAACCGTCGGTGCCGAACTTGGCCTTGCCCAGCGCCCAGGTCGGATCTTCGCCCATCCACGTGGCGGTGGCGGCATCGCCAAACAGCATGGTGGTGTTGCGGTCTTCCGGGTCGACGATTTTCGAATACGGATCAGCGGTGATCAGCAGGCCGTTCTTCAGACCGGCGGCTTCCATGAAGCCCTTGATCGCGTAGATGCCGTAGACGTAACCGGAGCAACCCAGGGAAATATCGAACGCAGCGACATTGGTCGGCAGGCCGAGTTTGTCCTGGACGATCGCGGCAGTGTGCGGCAGGCCTTCTTCGTCACCGTTCTGGGTGACGACGATCAACGCGTCGATCGATTCACGCTTCAGTTCAGGGTTGCTGGCAAACAGCGCATTGGCTGCTTCCACGCACAGATCGGAAGTTTCTTGATCAGCGTCTTTGCGCGGCAGAAACGCCGAACCGATTTTGCCAAGGATGAATTCTTCATCCTTTTCGAATTTTGCACCTTGTGCGTAATTGTCCACGCCGGCTACAGGAACGTAGCTCGCAATGCTTTTTATGCCAATCATTACGGCTTCCCAATAAAAAACAGCCCAAGACCACCGCTCGCAAGGATTTCGAGGGGCGCTGACAAACAGAAAACGGCCGCCACAACGGGCAGCCACGGGGAGCGCAAAGGGCTATCACTGCCACCGATAACGGGTCAGGCGCCATCTCACCGATTAATACAATACAGTGAAGATGCGCGTTATGACTCGCAAGTCACGATAAATGCCGAATCGATTGCAGATCGGTCTATTCGATCAGCGACCAGTCCAGCGGCGTACCGCGCTTGATCGGCGTGCGCGCGCGGCGGCCGAGAACGGCGTCGGTGTGCTTGGGCGGCAGACCGAGACCCGGACGAATGGCGCGCAGATTGGCGGCGCTGAAGGGCTCACCGGCGGCCATATCAGCGGTGACGTACAGCGAACGTCGATAAACCACCGACTTGCGCTCGGCCTCGGTCACGCCGTAATGCACCTGACCCAGCGCCTGCCAGGCACGTTCGGTTTCCACCACCAGACTGGCCATCTCCGCCGGTTCCAGCGAGAAACTGGCGTCGACGCCACCGGCCGCGCGGTCGAGGGTGAAGTGTTTTTCCACCACCGTCGCGCCCAGCGCCACCGCCGCCACCGATACACCAACGCCCATCGAATGATCAGACAGCCCCACTTCGCAGCCGAACAATTCCCGCAGATGTGGAATCGTGCGCACATGGCTGTTCGCCGGTGTCGCCGGATAGGTGCTGGTGCATTTGAGCAGCACCAGATCCTTGCACCCCGCCTCGCGGGCCGCGCGCACCGTTTCATCGAGCTCGGCGATGCTGGCCATGCCGGTGGAGATGATCAGCGGTTTGCCGGTGGCCGCGACGCGACGGATCAGCGGCAAATCGGTGTTTTCAAAACTGGCGATCTTGTAGGCCGGTACGTCGAGGCTTTCGAGAAAATCCACAGCGCTGTCATCGAACGGCGTCGAGAACGCGAGCATGCCCAACTCTTTAGCCCGAGCGAAAATCGGCGCGTGCCATTCCCATGGTGTATGCGCCTTCTCATACAGGTCATACAAAGACGTGCCGGCCCAGAGGCTGCCCGGATCCTTGATAAAAAACTCACCCTCGGCGATATCCAGCGTCATGGTCTCAGCGGTGTAGGTTTGCAGCTTCAAGGCATGCGCGCCGGCCTTGGCCGCCGCTTCGACGATCTGCAGGGCCACGTCCAGCGACTGGTTATGGTTGCCGCTCATCTCGGCGATGATGAACGGCGGCGCGTCGGCACCGATCAGGCGATCGCCAATCTTGAAATCAGGCATGCGGGTGTTCCTTCAAGACACGGGTGAACGCACAGGCACTTTGCAGATACCCGGCGTCACGAAAGACATTCAATGACGGGCGATTGGCAGGCGAAACCTGCGCGTTGATTGCGGTCAGTTGCGGCCAGTGCGCCGTGACGAATGCCTCACCGCGAGCGAGCAGCGCCCTGCCCCAACCGAGGCCCAGACGCTGTTCAAACAGATACAGCGAAACTTCGGCCTCAAAACCACGCAAGTCATAACGCAACACGCCGACCGGGCCGTCATCGCCTTCGGCAATCAACAGCAGTCGCTGCGGATTGCGCAGGCTCGCGCTCAACCAGTGTTGATGCTGCTCGCGGTCGATCACATCGTTTTTTTGCGACCAGCGTCGCACCGCCTCGGCATTGCGCCCGTCGAACAACAACTGCGCATCGTCCAGCGTCGCCGGGCGCAGTTTCAGCACCGCGCCAGCCAGCGCTGCCGCTACGCGCAACGCACCACGACCGTCGACCAGTTGCCGCGAGCGCTCGGCCAGACTTTGCCGCAAATAGTGGTTGCCAACGACAAAACCGATCGCGTCGCGCAACTGCTCGACACTGACCTGCTCACGGGCGCCCATGAACACATGCGCACCGGCTGCCGCCATGACTTCGCCGTTGACCTGCTGATTGTTCGACACCGCAATGCAAATCGTCGGCAAGCCGAGCGCCGCGCGCTCCCAACTGGTGCCGCCACCGGCACCGATAAACAAGTCAGCTGCAAGCATGCGCTGATGAAAATCGCTGACAAAACTGTGCAGCCGCCAGTGCGGCCGCGTCTCGGCCAGCGCCTGCATTTGCGTCCAGGCCGGATTGTCGGCGCCGGCGACAAAATCCACTTCAATCTCGGCAAAATCGGCCAGCGCCAACATCGCGTGATGAGTCTGGCGAGCGGCATCGAAACCGCCAAAATTCACCAGCAGTCGCTGCGCCTGCGGCTTGATCTCGATGGCCGTGGCATTGAATTCCTCGCGCAACATCGCATAGCGCGGGCCGAGCAAAGTGCGGCAATTGGCAGGCAGCAGCGGCTGATAATTTTCGCTGAGGCCGGACAAATTCTGATTGAGCAACAGGTCGACGCTGTAGCGCCGCGTGGCCAGATCATCGACCGCCGCAATGCGTGGCGCCCAGCGCCGGGCAGCGGTTTGCCAGTGATGATCGAGACCGTAATGGTCGGCGATGATCCAGTCGAACGCGGCGTGGCCAACCAGCAGCTGCGCCAGCGCGTCGATGTCGGCCTGCCACGGCAACATCGCTTCGATGGCTTGCTGCGGGTCTTCATCGGGATAGCGTTCAGGCAGCGCGAAGGTCTCGAAACCCTCGGCGCTCAGCGCATCGAGCCGATGCCCCGGCAAGCGCCGACAGGCAAACGCGACGTGACTGCCCTGCCCGCGCAGCACCCGCGCCAGCGTCAGGCAACGGGCAATGTGGCCGCTGCCGATGGTCGGCGAGGCGTCGGCACGGATCAGCACTCTCACGATAATTCTCCGCCAGCCTTCAGCGCGGCATACAGGTATTCGGCGCGCTTCCAGTCTTCCAGCGTGTCGATGTCCTGCACCAGATGCCGGGGCAGAATCACCGGCAGACTGGTGGGCGAATAGATCACTTCACCGCGTAACCAGGCATCGCTGCGGCCCCAATAAAACTGCCCGGCATCCTGATAGGCCTCAGGCAGATCTTGCGAGCGAGTGTTGCGAAACTCCGGGTACAAAGCTTGTAAAGCGCCCTGCCCGTCCAGCGTCAATGCACGCTGTACAGGAAAGCCAAAACTGCACACGGAGAACGCAAAGGACTTGTCCGGGTGCTGCTCCAGCAATTCCAGCCCCTGACGTAGATAACGCGTCTGCAACAACGGCGCCGTGGCATAGACGCAGCAGGTGTAATCGAAATCTGGCAGTTGCTGCAAAGCGTGCACGATCACCGGCGCAGTGCCGGCAAAATCATCGGCCAGTTCCGCCGGGCGCATGAACGGCACATCAGCACCGTGAGCCCGCGCCACGTCGGCAATCTCGGCGTCGTCGGTGCTGACCACGACCCGCTCGAACAACCCCGAATCCAGCGCCGTGCGGATCGAGCGAACGATCATCGGCACACCGTCGAACGGTTTCAGGTTCTTGCGCGGGATGCGCTTGCTGCCACCACGGGCGGGGATGATCGCAACGCAACTCACGTGGGTTTACTCCTCAAGAAGCAGCCGTCGCAGTTGCTCGACCACATAGTCCTGTTGTGCGTCAGTCAGCAGCGGATACAGCGGCAGACTGATTGCTTGCGCGTAATAACGTTCGGCCTCGGGGAAGTCACCCTCGGCAAAACCCAAGTCGCGATAGTAAGGCTGCAAGTGCAGCGGAATATAGTGCAGATTCACCCCGACCCCGGCCGCGCGCAACCCTTCAAAGATTTGCCGGTGGCTGAGATTGACGCGCTCAGTCTGCACGCGCACCACGTACAGGTGCCACGCCGATTCAGCCTCTGGCTGAGGGCTTGGCAAGGTCAGTGGCAGGTACGCCAGCAAGCGATCATAGCGGGCGGCCAACTCACGGCGGAGGGCGATGAACGCGTCCAGCTTCGCCAGTTGCGACAGGCCCAGCGCGGCTTGCAGATCGGTGATGCGGTAATTGAAACCCAGCTCGATCTGCTCGTAATACCAAGGGCCGTGACTGGCGTCAGTCATCTGCTGCGGATCGCGGGTCATGCCGTGGCTGCGCAGGCGCTGCAAGCGTTCGGCCAGCGCCGGACGATTGGTCAGCACCATGCCGCCCTCGGCGCTGGTGATGATCTTCACCGGGTGAAAACTGAACACGGTCATCGCGGCGAACTCACCGCACCCGACCGGACGCCCGGCGTACGACGCCCCCACCGCGTGCGAGGCATCCTCGATCACGGTGAAATTGTAGCGCTCGGCCAGTTCGGCAATGCGGCGCATGTCGCAGCTCTGCCCGGAAAACGCCACCGCGACCAAAACCTTCGGCAACGTACCGTCGCGTTCGGCCTGATCGAGTTTCGCTTCGAGCGCGAAGGCATCGAGGTTCCAGGTCAGCGGATCAATGTCGACAAAATCGACGTCGGCGCCGCAATAACGTCCGCAATTGGCTGAAGCGAGAAAGGTGTTCGGCGTCGTCCACAAACGGTCGCCCGGGCCCAGCCCTGCGGCCAGACAGGCAATGTGCAGCGCCGCCGTTGCATTGCACACCGCCACGGCGAAATCAGCCTGACAACGCTCGGCCAGCGCTTGCTCGAAACGCGCGATGGTCGGGCCCTGAGTCAGCCAGTCGGACTGCAACACCTCGACCACCGCATCGATGTCCGACTGATCAAGACTCTGCCGACCGTACGGGATCATGCCGACAGCTTCGCGTGCAGGTCGGCGATCTGCCCGACCGACAGGAAGTGCGGATTGGTGTCGGAACGGTATTCGAAGTCCTCACCGACCGCCCGGCCCTGCTCACCGAGTTTGTCGACAGCGAAATCGACGTCGACACTGGTGAAGCGAATCGACGGCTGAATCGTGTAGTGGTCTTCAAACTCCAACGTCATCCGCGCATCGTCCAGCGGCACCATCAGCTCATGGAGTTTTTCGCCCGGACGAATGCCGACGTTTTTATGCGGCAGATGCTCGGCCATGCCCAACGCCAGATCGACGATGCGAATCGACGGAATCTTCGGCACAAAAATTTCGCCGCCATGCATCCGCGCAAAGCTGTCGAGGACGAACTGCACGCCGTGATCGAGGGTGATCCAGAAGCGCGTCATGCGCTCGTCGGTGATCGGCAACTCAGTCGCGCCGTCAGCAATCAACTTGCTGAAAAACGGCACCACGGAACCGCGCGAACCGGCGACGTTGCCGTAGCGCACCACGGCGAATCGGGTTTCCTGCTCGCCGGCAATGTTGTTGGCGGCGACGAACAATTTGTCCGAGAGCAACTTGGTCGCGCCGTACAGATTGATCGGGCTCGCCGCTTTGTCGGTGGACAGCGCGACGACTTTCTTCACGCCGTTATCGATGGCGGCGGCGATGATATTTTCCGCGCCATTGACGTTGGTGCGAATGCACTCGGTCGGGTTGTATTCCGCCGCCGGCACCTGTTTGAGCGCTGCAGCATGCACCACGTAATCGATGCCACGCATGGCCTGGCGCAGACGATCGGCATCGCGCACGTCACCGATGAAGTAACGCATGCACGGCGCGTTGAACGTCTGCTGCATCTCGTACTGCTTGAGTTCATCGCGGGAGAACACCACCACGCGCTTGGGCCGATATTGCTCAAGCAGGCGGGCGATGAATTTGCGCCCGAACGAACCGGTGCCGCCAGAGATGAAAATCGATTTACCGTTGAACATGTGCTGATTCCTGTCCGGCGAGCTTAGGTAAGCAATTGCGCCCAGTTGATCGAGGCCTTGTCGCCCAAGGTAAAACCTTTGCCGCTCAGGGCCAGGTTGGCGTTGTAAGCTGGATCCTGCGCGAAGGCGTTGCTCCATTTCTCACGCAGGGCTTGCAGTGCTTCTGGCGCTTGCGGCAGGTCGCCGTTATGCAGCACTTGCACCAGCGGCGTCCACACGATGAGGTAACCGGCCTGACCGGCCTTGAGGCACAGATCGACATCGCTGAAACCGTCCGCGAAAGACACTTCATCCAAGCCATCCAGCGCATCGAACAATTCTTTGCGCACCATCAGGCAAACCTTCGACACGGCCGAGAAGTTCTGATCGACCACCAGACGCTGCATGTAACCCTCCGCGGCATTTTTTTCGCCAATGAAGGGGGAGCCGACGCCCCCGTTCAGCCCCAAAACCAAACCAGCTTGGGAAATTTTTCCGCTGCGGTCGATCAGTTTGGCCCCAACGATACCGACCTCAGGACGCTGGGCGTGGTTGAGCAGCGATTCAATCCAGTTCGGGTTGACCACCTCCCCGTCCGCCGCCATCAGCACCAGGTATTCACCCTGCGCTTCTAGGCTGCATGCGTTGATCAACGCCGCGTCAGTGAGTGGCTGATCGGCACGCAACACCCGCACTTTGGCGTGATTCAGTGCACCCAGCCAATCGTTGACGGCGGCGGATTGATTCGGGTTGGCTGCAATCAGCACTTCGTAGCGGGTGTAGCGGGTTCTGAGCAACACGCCGTCGAGGCATGCCTTCAGTGCCCGAAGATCGTCCCCGGCCGGCAGAATGATCGACACCAACGGTTGCCCGGCATGGCGATAATCAACCTGATAGGTTCCCGGCTGCGCGGAGTTGACCCGGGCCTTGTAGCCGCGATTGCTCAGATGACGCAGCAACGCCTGACGCTCGTGGGCGTTTTCCTCCAGCTCCACGGCCTGAGAAATCAGCAACGGTTCATCCAGGTGAGCCAAACCGTCGAGGCCGCCCTGTTCGATGATTCGCAGCAGCACATCAAACTCCAATGCCTTGCTGAAGTCAGCCTGATAACCGCCGATATCGATCAGCACTTCGCGACGAATCAACCAGTGCCGCGCCATCAGCGAAGGCACGCTTTGCAGCAAATCGAGGTTGAAGCCTGGCCGGAACAGATCCACCAGTGCACCGTCTTCCTTGCGCTGGATTTCATCCGTAGACACCGCACGCACACCTGGCGCAGCGATCAGTTCGAGGCTGGCACGCAGCAGGCCGGCCGCCGTGAATTCGTCGCCTGCTTCGGCCAGCAGCAGCCACTCGCAGGAAGACTGGTTAACGCTCTGATTGAGCTTGTCGACGAAGTTGGTTTGCGTGACCCGGACAAAGTGCAGGGTGTTCTGCGCGGTGGTCGCCGCTGGCGGCTCTCCCGTGGTGAAGACCACAACTTTGAAGGCCTTGCTATGACCTTCAAGCAAACTGTCGAGGGTGACCTGTAACTGATCGATGTCGTTGTTCAGATCCAGCAGAAAAATGCCGAACTGCGGGCCGCCATCATTGGCCGCCAGGTAACGGGCAGCCGCCTCGGCCTGCTCGCTGTCCGGCTGGCGCACGGCGAGCCAGTCGAGCAGTCGACCGGTGAGCATTTTTTTGAAGGTCGGCTGATGCCCTTCGAGCAGCGTCGCTTCCAGTCGGGCAACCCAGTCACGCAGCTTTTGCGCCTCGTCGTCCTCACCCATTGTTTGCAACTGCACAATCAGGCGATTGATCACTTCGCGATTGAACACGTTACTGTCGTGAGCCTGCCACAAACGATCGACCACGCTTTCCGGACTGTCGTTGTTGCGGGCAAGCATCAGGTTTTGCTGACGGGCCCACACACCTTCAAGCATTTCCAGCTGAACGCGCCCCGCCGGCATGGCGTGCAAGAGAAACTCGTACTGCGTCAACAGATCGAAAAATACCTGATTGTAGAACGGCATTTCTACGTACTGATTCGGGCCAAAACGGCGCCGCGGCCCGCCGTCGATATTGCTCCATTTCGACTCGATAATCAGCTCGGCATCCAGTGCGCGGCCGGTTTTCAGGCTGTCTAAGAGCGCGGCAAAGGTTTTCAGTGCGAACTGTTTGCCCTGTTCTGGATTCTGATGCACGACTTGCGTCGGCACCCCTGCCAGGAACTCGGCAAACGCTTCACGCTCGGCCACGCTTTTGGCGTCGACAAAAGCCAGCGAGTGATAGATCTCGGTGTTGTGATCGGATTCGTTGTAGTTGATTTCACGAACGACATAAGGGATCGGCAGAACCCGCGCCTTGCCCCGGGCGAGCATGTAATAGGTGTGGCCGATTTCCTGCCACTGGAAGCTGGTGTCGTGCGGCAGCACGTTGTACCAGTCACGCAAAATCGCCGTGCGTTGCACCGCATAGAACGGCGGAAGGTACTGCGACAAGTAATCCATCACGCGATCCTGAGCGTGATCGGCCGAGTAATCCTCGCAGACTTTTTTGTCGCGGCGGTAGTAATTAACGCTGTTGGCAAAGGCCAGGTACATCATGCTGTAGCCGTGGCACAGGCTGTAATCGGGGTTGTCCTGCATGAAGGACACGGCTTCGAGCAAGGCGTCATGCACGATGAAGTCATCGTCGGCGGCGAACACCATGTAAGGGGTCTGCAACTGCTCGACGCCGTATGCCAGCTTGGCGCGAATCCCCCAATAGCCGAACTGCGGCAAGTGCTGATAATCCACGTTGCTGTATTCGCGAGCAGTGTCTGCCAGCGCCTGAGTCGAAGAGTCCAGCACCAGTATCTGGCACGGCAGACTGCTGTAGAAGTTCAGGGCCCTGCGCAGGAACGCCGGACGCTCGTGAGAGATCAACACAACGGTCAACTGTTCGTTGAGTGCCAAAACCTGTTCAGAATTGTTCTTGCTTTGCATAAATTCCCCACACGCGGCTAGTCGCCGAAAACTCATCGTTGTTTATCGATTAACGGACGCGACGTAGATAGCCGTCCGGTGCGACGGTGATCAGCAACTTGCCGTGAACGGCCTGATCAATCTCGAAATCACGGTTCTCTTCCAGGTAAGCCCACACCGCGGTTTTCGGATTGTCACCCTTGCCCCAAGGACGATCCGGGAAGGCGTCCGCCGGCATGTCTTCGACCACGGTGTCCATGACCACGCAGTAGCTGCCGACCGACGCCATCGGCGCATAGGCGCGCAACTCTTCCAGCACGTGTTCGTGGGTGTGGTTGGAATCGAGCACCACCAGAACCTTCTTGCCTTCGACCCGCTGACGCACTTGCGCAACGATCGCCGGGTCGATACTCGAACCCTGAATCATCTGAATGCGTTTGGCCATCGGGTGATTCTCGATTGCTTCGCGGTTGTGCTGACGGATGTCGATGTCGACGCCGAGCACTTCACCCTTGCCGATCAATTCCAGCATCGAGGCGTAAAACACCAGCGAGCCGCCGTGGGCGATACCGGTTTCGACGATGATGTCCGGCTGCACCGCCCAGATGATTTCCTGCATGGCGATCATGTCCTGCGGGAACTGAATGATCGGTCGGCCCATCCAGCTGAAGTTGTAGGTGTACTTGTGTTTGGCGGTGTCGTTGATCCAGTCCTGCGAGGTGGCTTGCAGCGCCTTGTCCTGTTGCAGACCGGCGATGTTGTCTTTTACTTCTTCACGAAACTGCTCATGAGGATTCATTGCGCACTCCAGAATTTGTGAGCGACGGATTATTTGAAAACCCGGCCGTCTTGAAAGGAATCAGGGTTGGTCTTGATGATTTTGCCGGGGTTGCCGACCACGACCGCGTAATCCGGAACGTCTTTGGTCACCACCGCGCCAGCGCCGATCGTCGCCCAGCGACCGATGCGGATACGCGGCAGGATGCTCGCGTTGGTGCCGATGAAGGTGCCGTCGCCAATCTCGCAGCAACCCGAGACGCTCACGCCGTGAGCAATGAACACCGAGTTGCCGACATGGCTTTCATGGGCGATCAACGCACCCATGTGAATGCTGCTGTTGTCGCCAATACTCACTTCGGCTTGTAGCTGCACGCCTTCCTGCAAGTAGTTGCCGACGCCCATGCGCGTCATCGTCAGGTCGATCGACGGGTGGATGAAGTTGCCCAACTGGCCGCCGGCTTCGACGATGCTGCAGGTGGTCTGATAGCGCGTGGTGGTGCTGCCGGTGATCAGGTTGACGAAGCGCACGTCGTCGCCCTTGAGCTGAGCCACACGATCAATTCCGCCGACCACCGGCAAGCCGTAAAACAGCGTGCCTTGCTTCGCAGGATCGTTGTCGAGGAAGAAGAACTGCTGATTCGGTACCGCGCGCTGAATCGCCTGAATCATGCGCAGGGTTTCCGGATTGGCCGCGCCCAGTAGATAGACTTTCACAGTTTTCCCTCAAGAACAGTGCGCACCACATCGATGACCCGGCGCTGATCAGCGTCGGTCATGTCGTGATAGCTCGGCAGGTTGATTGCACGGCCCGGCAACGAAAACGCCACCGGCGTATGCACAGGCACATCGCAGAACATCGGCAATTCCGACAACGGCCAGAAGAACACCCGCGCATCGATATTCGCGGCCTGGAACGCAGCGATCAGCGTTTCCCGGGTGATGCCGGTGGCTTCGTCGAACACCACCGTTGGCATCCAGTAACCGTTTTGCGCGTGCGCCGGTTGCGGGTTCATTGACACGCCCGGCAGCGATGCCAGGGCCTGCGCGTAGTTGTCGAAGATCGCGCGTTTGCGCTGAATCAATGCCTCGACACGCTCGATTTGCGCGCAACCGATGGCGGCTTGCACATTGCTCATCTTGTATTTGTAGCCGACGAAATCCGGCCAGAATTGCCGCGTACTGGCGGCCACGCGACCGTGGTTCGACAAGGTCAGCACGCGCTCGTACAAGGCTTTATCGGAGCAGACGAAAATGCCGCCCTCGCCGGTGGTCATGGTCTTGGTGCCATGAAACGAGAACGCCCCGAACGCGCCCAATGAACCCGCCGGCGCACCGCGCCATTGTGAGCCGATGGCTTCTGCGGCGTCTTCAATGACCGGCAAGTTGAACTCGCGGCCGATCTGCAGCAACGTGTCCATGTCGCAAAGGTTGCCGTAGATGTGCACCGCCAGAATCGCTTTGGTGCGCGGGGTGATGGCGCGGCGAACCTGTTCTGGGTCGAGGCACCAACTGTCCGGCAAGACATCGACGAACACCGGGGTCGCGCCCAGATAAGTGATCGGTGCCGCCGAGGCGATCCAGTTGGTGTTGGCGAGGATGACCTCGTCGCCAACCCCGACATTCAACGCGGCCATGCCCATGTGCAAGGCGCCGGTGCAGCTCGACGTGGCGATCGCATAGGGCACGCCCATGTGCTCGGCGAAGGCTTTTTCAAAACGCGTGATGTACTCATAGCAGCGCTCGCCCCAGCCATTCTGCACGGCGTCGAGCACGTACTGGGCTTCGAGCTCGCCCACACTCGGTTTGGTGTAGTGAATTCGGCTCATCGGATGATCAACTCAGGAATGGCAATGACAAAACGACCGTCCCAGGCACGAATGCCGGCAAACGCCTGGGTGATCTCGTCCAGCAGGTTCCACGGCAGCACCAGCACGTAATCCGGCTTCTCGATTTCAATGCGTTCCGGCGCAACAATCGCAATGCGGCTGCCGGGCAAAAACTTGCCCTGCTTGTGCGGATTGGCATCGGCCACCCACGCGAGCAGATCGGGTTTGACCCCGGCGTAGTTGAGCAAGGTGTTGCCCTTGGCCGCCGCGCCATAACCGACCACGCGTTTGCCGTCGGCCTTGGCCTGCAACAGGAAACGCAGCAGTTCATGCTTGATGCGCTCGGCAGCGGGCGCGAGGGTCGCGTAGTACTCAGGGGTTTTCACCCCGGCGTCGAGTTCGGCCTGCAACTGCTGCTGCACTGCGGGTTGTACGGGGCGACGCTCGCCGTCCTTGCGCTGGACGAACACACGCAGCGATCCGCCGTGGGTATTCAACTGGCTGACGTCGAACACCTCCAGACCGTTGCGCTCGCACAGGGTCTGCACGGCGGTCAGCGACAGGTAGGAATAGTGTTCGTGATACAGCGTGTCGAACTGCGCGCCGGCCATCAGCGTCAGCAGTTGCGGGAATTCGAAAGTGGCAACGCCGCTGGGCTTGAGCAGCGTGGCGAAACCGCCGAGGAAATCATTGATGTCCGGCACATGCGCGAGCACGTTGTTGGCGGCCATCAAGTCAGCGCCCCAGCCTTCGCTGTTCAACTGCGCAGCGGTGTCGCGACCGAAGAACAGTTCGCGAATTTCCAGACCTTTTTCCCGCGCCGCTTGCGCGGTGCTGCGGGTCGGCTCAACGCCAAGGCACGGAATGCCCCGCGCGGCGACGTATTGCAGCAGGTAACCGTCGTTGGCAGCGATTTCCACCACGCGACTGTCAGCGGTCAGGCCAAAGCGCTCGACCATCTCAGCGACATAACGCTCGGCGTGCGCCAGCCAGGTGCTGGAGAACGAACTGAAGTAGGCATACTCGGCATCGAACAGGCTGTCGGCGCTGGTGTAATCCTCGGTCTGTACCAACCAGCACTGCTGGCACACCGCGACTTTCAGCGGCACCCATTGCTCGGCCTGTTCCAGGCGATCGGCGTGCACATAAGCGTTGGACGGTGGCGAGGTGCCGAGGTCGATCAGCGGCAGGCTCAGCGGTGCGGCGCACCCACGGCAGTTCATAGACGCACTCCAGCGAAGTGTTGACCGAGCGCAGGATGGCTGGAATCGCGCGCTGACAAATTATTGACAGGCAACGGCCAGGCAATCGCCAGCCGTGGGTCGTTCACCGACAAACCGCCCTCGTGCTCCGGCGCGTAATCGGCGCTGTGCAGGTAAAGCAATTCAGCATCCTCAGTCAGCGTCTGAAAACCGTGGGCGAACCCGGCAGGAATCAGCAGACCGCGACCATCGCCCGCCTTGAGGTGCTCGGCGTGCCAGTGCAAAAACGTTTCTGAATCGGGGCGCAAATCCACCGCCACATCCCACACTTCACCGCGCAGGCAAGTGATGAGTTTGGCTTCCGGCGCGTTGGCATTCTGATAATGCAAACCGCGCACGCTGCCCTTCTCGCGAGTGCAGGAATGGTTGATCTGACGGATATGAAATTCGCTGCCAAACGCACTCAGGCTGCCTTCGCAAAACAACCGCGCGAAGTGCCCGCGCTGATCTTCGAAGCGCTTGTGCTGGACGCTGAACAGTCCGGCCAGCGGCAACGCCTTCAGGGAAAACTCGCTCACAACGCGCCTCGGTACAGGTTCAATTGGCCGAGGGTCAGGGCACGCATGTCGTCGCCATTCTGCCACGCCAGATGCCAGTCGAGGGTTTGCGTCAGACACTGTTGCAACGTCCAGCGCGGCTGCCAACCGAGCAGTTGCCGCGCGCGACTGCTGTCCAGACGCAACAGACCGGCCTCGTGCAATTCACTCGGTTCGATGCGCAAACCCCGCGCTTGCGGCCAGCGACTGGCGAGCAGTTCAACCACTTCGCCGACGCTGCACATGTCCGCCTCGCCGGGGCCGAAATTCCATGCGCCGGCGTATTCCGGGCCTTGCTCGTAGAGCCCCGCGGCCAATTGCAGATAACCGGCCAGCGGCTCCAGCGCGTGTTGCCACGGGCGCACGGCTTGCGGGTAACGCAGGGTCACTGGCTCATCCGCCGACCAGGCTTTCAGTACATCGGGAATCAATCGCTCAGGGGCGAAATCACCGCCGCCTAACACATTGCCGGCGCGCGCCGTGGCGAGGGCGAGACCATGCTCGGCGTACTTGTCCGCCGCGAAAAACGACGCGACGTAAGACTGCGCCAACAACTCGCAACAGGCTTTGCTGCTGCTGTAAGGATCGTGACCACCGAGGGCTTCGTCTTCGCGGTACGGCCACAGCCATTCCTTGTTGGCGTAGACCTTGTCGGTGGTCACCAGCACACAGGCGCGCACGCAACCGACCTGCCGAATCGCTTCGAGCAGGTTGAGCGTGCCCATCACGTTGCTGGAATAAGTGCCGAGTGGATCGCGATAGCCTTCACGCACCAGCGGCTGTGCGGCGAGGTGCAAAACGATCTCCGGCTCGGTGTCGGCGATGATCTCCAGCAGTGCGCCGAGGTCACGCAAATCACCGCGCTGATCGTTGATGCCTTCGTGTACGCGCGCCAGTTCGAACAGGCTCGGTTCGGTCGACGGATCGAGGGCAAAACCGCTGACCTCGGCGCCAAGGCTTTGCAGCCACAGGGTCAGCCAACTGCCCTTGAAACCGGTATGCCCGGTGACCAGAACGCGTTTGCCATGCCAGAATTCGGCACTCAGTCCCATTGCTTCCATGGGGCCTCCCCGCTTTGCCACAAGGCTTCGAGATGGTTCTTGTCGCGCAGGGTGTCCATCGGCTGCCAGAAACCGTCGTGCTGGTACGCCATCAGTTCACCGCGCTCGGCGAGACCGTCCAGCGGGCCGGATTCCCACGACGTGTCGTCACCGCTGATCAGCGGCAGAACCTTGGGCGACAGGACGAAAAAGCCGCCGTTGATCCAGCCACCGTCGCCGCGTGGCTTTTCGGTAAACCCGAGCACGCGATCGCCGTCACGATCCAGCGCGCCATAGCGTCCCGGCGGTTGCACGGCGGTCACCGTGGCTTGTTTGCCGTGGGTCAGGTGGAAGTCGACCAGAGCGCTGATGTTCAAGTCGGAAACGCCGTCGCCGTAGGTAAAGCAAAAGGCTTCTTCGTTTTCCACGTAGCGTGCAGCGCGACGCAGACGGCCACCGGTCATGGTTTCTTCACCGGTGTCGATCAGCGTCACGCGCCATGGCTCGCTGTAATTCTGGTGCACGTCCATGCGGTTTTCGCGCATGTCGAACGTCACATCGGAGGTGTGCAGGAAGTAGTTGGCGAAGAAGTCTTTGATCGCGTAGCCCTTGTAGCCAAGGCAGATCACAAAGTCATGAATTCCGTGGGCGGAATACTGCTTCATGATGTGCCAGAGAATTGGCTTGCCACCGATCTCGATCATCGGTTTTGGCTTGAGGTGCGACTCTTCACTGATCCGCGTGCCCAGGCCACCCGCCAAAATTACTGCCTTCATCGTCTCCCCTCTTGTTCGTCACAGGGCTGCGCGTCGCTTGGTTGAGCGGCGGGCCTTCTGGCTAAACCTTTCTGCCGTTGCGAGCGCAGCAGACGTGACCGCGAGCGCTCGTTTTATGGCGATTTGAGGGGGACTTGCAGGAAACGCGCCAGCTCCAGTGGCGACTACTAACTCGAACAAGATCTGCAGAACACGTGGCCTCGCAAGCAAAAAGGGGAGCCTGATCATCAGCAATCGGGCTCCCCTTTTTCAGTTTTACATTGATCACTTACAGCGCGATCAATCCGCCAGCCAGCCATATTCCCAATAACGCAGGTTATCGCCGCGCAGTATGTAATCTCGCCGCACCACCTCACGCAATTCATCGCCCATACGGTAGCTGGCGTCCGGGTCGGCCAGGTGCATGCGGATCGCTTGCAGCCATTCATCCGTGGTGTTGGTCTTGACCCGCGTGCACGGCAGATAGCCGCGATAGGCCTCGGTGTCAGTGCAGATCACCGGGTAACCGCAGGCGCCGTATTCCAGCAAGCGCAGGTTGCTCTTGCAGTCGTTGAAGATGTGGAATTCCAGCGGTGCCAGCGCCAGATCGAGGTTGAGGCTGGCCAGTTTGGCCGGGTAATCCTCCAACGGAATCACGCCGTGGAACTCATGCATGTATGGACGCAAATCATCCGGGCACATGCCAAAGAATACCCAGTCGACTTCATTGGCCAACTCGCGCACGACCTCGGCGATCACTGCCAGGTCACCATGGTGGCTGGTGCCGCCGCCCCAGCCAACACGCGGTTTTTTCGAGGTGCTGCGCTGGCTGCGCAAATTGGCCCACAGCTCTTTGGCCAGCATGTTGGGCACCACGCGAATGTCGTGATGCATGCCCGACAAGGCATTGGCCAGTGGCTGCGTTGACACCACCACGCGATCGCACAAGCCAATCGCACGGCGCACCAGTCGCTCCATTTCATACTTGTCCGGCATGTTGCGGATGTGCGCGTTGCGATGTGGAATGTCGATGACGTAGTCATCCAGCTCGAAAATCCGTCGGGCGTTGAAAAACGACTGCAACGGCGGAATTTCGTTGATCGCTTTCTCCGAATATCGTCCCTGCAGCACGATGACGTCAGGCGACTGGCGTTCAATGTCGATGATCGACGGCAAGCCATAGCAGAAGCGGCCCTCGACGCGGCCAGCGGCGACCAGTTCGATCATCGGCTGAGTCATGCGATAGTGCCCGATGGCCGAGTCATTGATCGGCACCGCCAGCACGTTGGGCAACAGCGCTTTGGAAAACGCGCTCCAGCCACTGCGCTGTCCAGGCTCGAGGTTAAAACTGCTGCCGCCGGCACCTTGTAACGACAGGTTTTTGTTGTACGCCGGATCGCGCGCAATCAACGGCAGCCAGCGCTTGTAGAACACTTTCTGTTCCTGGTCGCAGGTTTGCCGTTCCTGCGCCGACGCGACAACGTTCGCTCGTGCGCCTAATGCCAGCGCGGCGTACGGCGTCCAGACCACCAGATAACCGTGCTGCGCAACGCGCAGGCACAGATCAGCATCGTTGAGCGTCAGCGTCAGGTTCTGCTCATCGAGGCCGCCCACTTCGTCGAAGACTGCCTTGCGTACCATCAGGCAGTCACCGCCAACGGCGCTCAGGTTGTGCGCCACCTGCAATCGAAACAGGTAGCCCGCCGCATGCATCGACTGGCCATAAAACGGCAGGCCGACCGGCGCATGCAGACCCAGGATCAACCCGGCGTGAAGCACCCAACCATCGGGGTTGAACAGCTTGGCGCCAACCACACCGACCTCGGGACGCTGCGCATGATTGAGCAACTCGTCGAGCCAGTCACCCTGAGTGATCACCGCGTAAGGGTTGAGCATCAACACGTATTCACCGCGCGCCTGAGCCACAGCCAGGTTGTGCACGGCAGCCAGATTGCCTTGCGCACAACCGAGTACGCGAATGCGTTCGCTGCCCAACTGCGCCATGCCGTCCAGCCACAAACGCGCTTCAGCGCTTTCGCTGCCATTGTCGACCAGCAGCAATTCGTACTCGCTGTAGACGGTTTTTTCCAACAGGCTTTCGACGCAGCGTTGCAGCGCGGCGGTGTGATCCTTGGTGACGATGATGATCGACACCAACGGCCGCGCGGCATGCTGATAATCGACGCGATTGAGCAATTCGGTGCTGCCGCGACGGATCGTGTGAGCAACGCCCAAGCGCTGCAAATGCGCTTCGAGCAAACGCGGATTGTTGTCGATGACGCCACGCTCGGCGAGCCACGTGGCCAGGTCTCGCGCGGACTCCAGCAACACCTCTGCGACGTGACCAACCACTTGCGTGCCGTCGCTCTCGACCATGCGCAGCAGCACATCGTGCGGCGCCAGATCAGCCAGCGCAGTATCGAAACCACCGAGGGCGACGAAGCGTTCGCGCTCGAACGCCAACGCGCGCCCGACATAGGGGAAGCTGCGCATCAGGTCGAGGTTGAAATCCGGTTTGAAGGCAGGCTCGGCCGATTCGCCACCGCGCAGACTGCCCTCGTCGCTGTACAGGCATTTGAACGCGAGAGAATGGGCGATGCGCTCGGCCATGATCAACAGCGCCGGGGCAATAAGACGATCGCCGGCGTGCAGCAGGTAGAACCAGTCGGCGCCATCGAGTTGCGGCAACAACTCATTGATCTGCGCCAATCCGTCCTCAAGCAACGGCAAGTGGAACACCCGACCATTGAGCTCGGGTTCAGTGCACGCGGCGGACAGCACCAGAATCAGGTTCGCCGGGTAGTCCTGTTCAGCGAGCGATTGCAGGGTTCGTTCCAGCGCTGCATTGCTGCCCTTCTCGTCGATGACGATCGGCACGATGCCTGGGTTGCGCGACCAGTCGGCGAGTGTCACTGCAAGCAACTTGCGCTGCTCGCTGGTGAGTACACGACACGCCAGCCACTGTGAATAGAGTTCGGCAAAGCTCTGGCTGTCAGCACCGACAAGCCATTGCTGACCGCTTTGCTTGGTGCCCAGTGTGCGGCTCAGTGGCAGCTCTTCCCAGACGCGTGGCGCGGTATCGGCGTCAACCAACGGCACATAGCGCACCCAGCCTGGCGCGGGCGCCGCCTCGGTGTTGCGCGCCTTGAGCATTTGCGACACCCACTCACGCTCTACTTCGACGGTGTCCCTCATCGATTGCTGCGCGCTTAAGCGTTCCGGATAGAGGCGCTCGGCACACAGTACGGTGTTCAACACCACCAGATTGCCCCGGCGCAGCAGGCACACGAATAAAGCGAAATCCAGTGTTGCAACGAAGCAGTGACCTTCCTGCGTCAAGGCCGGCAGCAGCTCGACGAGGTCGGCACGGCGGAACAAGGCGTTGCTGAAACCGCCGAGGATATTCACCGGGAAATTGTCAAAGACGCTCAGCAGGTCGTCGCCTTTGAACAGGCCATCGACCGGCGACAGCGAGGTGTTTTCCAGGCGCGACGGCAGGATAATGTCATCGGCATCCCACAGCAGACGCGAGGCCAGCACCAGACTCACTTCATCGCGGGAAAATTCCGCAGCCTGTTGTTCGATACACGCCGAATACAGGTGATCGTCGTCGCAAAGAAACTTGAGGTACTCGCCTTGCGCCTGCTCGAGACACGTCTTTAGATTGCCGACCAGGCCCAATGTGCGCGGGTTGCGTACGTAGCGAACGGTGACACCTGATTGCTCGACCACCGAGGCGACAACGCCTTCGATCTCGGTGCCACGGCTGTCGTCGCAGACAATGATTTCGAGGTTGCCGTAACTCTGACTCACGGCACTGTTCAATGCCCGTTCAAAAAAACGCGGATTGAAGGCAGGAATGACCAGGCTGACAAGGGGAAGTGAATTCACGGCGGACTCGCAAGCGGCGGGAACCCGCCCGGAACAGCGAGCCCTCTGACACCGCAAAAGAAGACATTAAAACCAGGTAACCGGGCGCTTGCGCGCCCGCCACCATCAGATCTTGTTGAACAGGCCCAGCTGAGAGATTTTGCTGAACGCCAGTTGCGCGGCCTGCAGCATGGTCTGCTGCAAGGTCAGGCGGGTCATGACTTCGGCCGGATCGGAATCGCGGATCGAGCCTTGAGTCGTCGAGTTGGCGGTGCTCAGGCTCTGGTTGGTGATGGTCTGCATATCCAGCGCCTGACCTCGGGCACCGATCGACGTCACGGAAGCGCCAATCTGGTTGGTGGCGGCGTCGATGTTGCCGAGGCCGGATTCCATCGCGCCCTGGAATTTTTGCTTGGCCACTGGATCACCATCGATCGGCGTGTTCAGCGCGGTGACCATCTGACCCAACGTGTCGAGGATGTTCTGGGTCTGGTGGTTGTTCGGCTGGATCGAAAACTGATCGCCCGCCGCGGGCGTGTTGCCCAGTGCAAACGTCACGCCCGCCGCCGTCGCATTGCTGCCCGACACGGTACCCGAGGACACCGGTTTGCTGTCAGCCGTGACCGGCGCTGCGTACAAGTCGAACGCCGTGGCGCTGGTGAACTTGAGGACGGCACCACCCTGCGGGAAGGCAGCGGTGTACGCAGCCTGATCGGTGATGGTCGAACCGGTGATGACCGCTGTCGACGGATTGCCTGGGCTGCGCGTGGTGGTGAACGTGTCCGGCGTCGAGGACAGCTGGAACGTGTGTCCGGCGATCACGGCGTCCGGGTCGGTGTCCCCGGTCTTCAAGTTGATGTTCAACTTCAGATCGACGCCACGGAAGCTGACCGTCTGGTTGGCCCCGGAGGTGTTGCTGACCACGCCGTTCTGGCTGGCTTCAGCGGTCACGTCGTTGCCCAGGGCATCGGTAATTTTCAGCTGCGTGCTACTCAGGAAGCTCACGGTGTAGGGCTGACCACCGGTGAACTTGCTGTTGTAAGTGGCGGCAGTGCCGACCGTACCGTTGGACAACACCACACGGCCGTCATCCACTGCCGGAGCCGTCATGTTGGTGCTGGTGCGACCGGTGTTGATGGTCTGCTGGAACGCTTCCCAACCGGTGGTGTTAGTGCTCACGGTCATGCCGTCGCCAATGCCCAGATTGATGGTGGTCTGGTCACCGTTGTAGGTGAAGGTGCCATCGGCATTTTGCGAGTACGGCGCGGTGTCGGTTTTCGAACCGGAGAACAGGTAGTTGCCGTTGGCATCCTTGGAGTTCATCAGGCCCAGCACTTGTTGCTGGATCTGGCCCATTTCTGCCGCGTAGGCCTGGCGATCCTTGTCGGTGGCCGTGCCGTTGTTGGCGGCCAGCGCAAGGTCCTTGGCGCGTTGCAATGCAGTAGTGATGGAATCCAGGGTGGTTTCCTGCACGTTCAACGCACTTTTAGTGCTGTTGATGTTGCCGTTGTACTGATCAAGCAACGCAGCCTGCTGGCCCAGTTGCAGCAAACGGCCGGCACCGACCGGATCATCCGATGCGGTGTTGATCCGCTGCAGGCTGCTCGCCTCGCTCGCGGTGGCCACAGCCTTGTTGAAGTTACGCTGATAGTCCGACGCTTGCGTGCCGTAATACTGGGCGGTGGAAATGCGCATGAATTACGACTCCTTAAAGGCTGTTGATCAGCGTGGCGAAAGTTTCCTGCGCAGCTTTGATGATCTGCGAAGACGCTGTGTAGTACTGCTGATATTTGACCAGGTTGCCGGTTTCTTCATCGAGGTTGACCCCGGACAGCGAATCGCGCGCACCTTGCGCGTTATCCAGAATCGCCGTGGTCGCGGCGCTGTCAGACTTGCCTTGGGCAGTCTTGGTGCCGACGTTGGTCACCAGTTTGTTGTAGGCGTCGGTCAGGCTGATGCCCTTGCTCGCCGAACCGGTGTCGACCGTTTGTTTGGTTTGCAGACCGACCAGCGCCTGCACGTTGCGGTTGTCCGAAGACGCCGCACCGGTGAGGTTCATGGTGAAGGTTTCACCGGACTTCGGCGTGCCGCCGACCGTGGTTTGCACGGTGAAGGTCTTCTGCACATTCGGCGTAACGGAGGTGTCCATCACCGGATTGCCGTTGGCATCGAGGACACCGACTTTCAGGTTCAGTGTGTTCGACTGGCCAGGCACGATGGTGCCGGTGCCGATGTTCTGCCCCTTGGCGTCGACCAGCGTATACGACTGGCTGCCGCCGCTGGCATCACCGAACACCAGTTTCACCGGCGTCGAATTCTTCAGCGCCGCCTGCATGTCAGCCTGGGCAGTCGGGTTGTAGATGTTGATCGTGTCGCTCAGCGTCGGCTGGGTGTAAGTGCCCAGACCGTTGGCGCTAGCGGAACCGGTCAGCGGGCCTGCGGCAGCGATCTTCTTCGGATCGCTGAGCACCGTCTGGATGCTCGCGGCGGCATTACGCGTCGGGGTGATCTTGAAGCTGTCACCGGCGCTCAACGCACCACCGTTGAGGGCGAGGCTGAAACCGTCAATCACCGGCGGCGGATTGGTCGTGGTGCTGAACGTGCCGAGGTCGGTGCCGTCGGAGCGCTTGACGCTGTAGTCGGTCGCGCTGGTGAACGTCACCTGATAATCACTGGTGGTCAGCTTGCCGGTGTCCTTGATGGTTACGTCAAGGTTGCCCGAACCGCTGCTGTTGCCCGCCTGCGCGATGCTGCGCTGACTGATCAGCGCGGCACTGTTGATGTTGTTGAAAATCGCCGCGCCGAAGTCACCGTTCTTGTCGATGCCTTGCGCTTGCTGGCTGTTGATCTGATCGGCAACCACCAGGGCCACACGGCCCAGCTCATTGAGCGACGGGTCGAGAACGTCTTTGCGATACGTCAGCAGACCACCGATTTCGCCACCGCTGATCACCGAGGTGATGTCGATGGTGCTCGAGCCACGATCCATCTGAATCGACATGCGCGACGGATCGTCTTTGCTGGCAACCATGCTCAGGGAGTTGGTGGTGTTGCCGATCACCAGCGGCTGGCCGCTGCCGACATACACGTCAAAACTGGTGCCGCGTTCAACGACCTGCGCACCGGTCAGTTCGGAGAGCTGACGCACGGCTTCGTTACGGCTGTCGAGCAAGTCGTTCGGCGCGCCGCCGCTGGTGGAAATCTCACCGATCTTCTGGTTCAGGTTGGCAATCGACGTGGCCAGTTTATTCACCTGAGCAGTCATGTCGCTGAGGCTGCCATTGATGGTGGTGTTCTGGTCATTCAGTTGCTTGGCGAGGGCGTTGAAGCGGCTGCTCAGCGCTTGCGCACCGGTCAGTACCGACTGACGCGAGGTGTCGTCGGTGGCCGAGGTCGACACGCCCTGCATCGAGGTAAAAAACTTTTGCAGCACACCGGTCAACCCGGTGTTGGTGTCAGACAGAATCGAGTCCAGCGGCGTGGCCTGCGCGAGGTACGACGCCGCTTCGCTGTTCAGCGAGGTCGCGGTGTGCAACTGCGATTCCAGGTACGAGTTGTAGACCCGACGCACATCGGCGAGGGTCGTGCCCGTGCCGATAAAAACGGTGCCGTACTGCTGCGAGGCTTTGGTGCCTTGCACGGTTTGCTGACGTGAGTAACCGGCGGTGTCGACGTTGGCAATGTTGTTGCCTGTCGTAGCCAAAGAGGACTGGCTCGACGCCAGACCCGACATCCCGATATTGAGCAAACTCATGGTTCAGACCTTATACCTTGTGCCTTATAAAGGCGTGGTGGATACACCCGCCGCAGCGTAGTTTTGAAGATTGTTCATCTGCTTGGCAATTTGCGAAATCTTTGTCGCGTAGTTCGGGTCGGTGGCGTAACCGGCCTTCTGCAACTCGCGTACAAACTGTTCTGGGTTATCGGCCGACTTCAGCACATCTTGATAGCGATTATTGCTCTGCAGCAAAGTCACCAGATCGTGGAAGCTGTCCTTGTACGAGGCGTAGGAACGGAACTCGGCCGTCTCCTTGACCATCGCGCCATTGCGGAACTCGCTGGTGATGGCGCGGGCTGAATCACCCTGCCAGTTGCTGCTCGCCTTGATGCCAAACAGGTTGTGGCTGCTGCTACCGTCCTGCGCGCGCATGACCGATTTGCCCCAACCGGTTTCCAGTGCCGCTTGCGCCACCAGATAACGCGGATCGACGCCGATACGGTCGGCAGCTTCCTTGGCCATCGGCAGCATGGTGTTGACGAATTCATCAGCGGAGCTGAAGGCTTTTTTCGCCGGTGCCAACGGAATCTGCGCCATGGCGCGGCCGTAGACCTGCATCTGCCCGCCGGAGGCTTTTTCGTTCTCGGCACGGGCCAGCCAGTCGCCGTTGTACAGCGGGCCGGAACCGGTAATGGCGGCGGGCGCGGTCGCTTGCGGCAACGCATTGGATGCGCTGGTCGCGGTCGTGGCCGACGGCACCAAACCGGCGAGCAAACGATCGGTGAGTTTCGGCGGCAACGACAGACGACGTTTGTTGATCATCGCCATGTCATTGCTGTGCGACGTATCAGTGCTCGACACACGCCCGGAACGCGACGCCCACAACGGACGCTCACCATTGACCCGCGACAACGGGCCGTTGATCGCGGTGGTGCCCGCCGCAATCGGCGTGACCACGCCAGCGGCTTTCGCCCGTGCTTCTTCCTGCTTGGCGGCGGACGCGGCCGCAGCCTCACCCGGCGCCATCGGTTTGTTCTTCTGCATCTGACGCAGCAGCACGTCTGCCAGGCCGATACCACCGCCCTCGCGGGACATGGACACCGCCAGTTGCTGGTCGGACATTTCCTGATATTGCTTGGCCGCCGGGGTGTTCAGCGGATTGTCCTGACCGAGGGTGTCGGTGGCCGAACGCATCGACTTGAGCATTTCGCCGATGAACAGCGACTCGAATTCCTGCGCGACTTTGCGCATGTTGCCGTCGCTGTCCTTGTCGCCAACCTTGAGCTGATTCAGACGATTGAGGTCGGAGTACGAACCCGAATCGGCGTTGCTGACCAGACTGCCTTTGCGCATATCCATGATGGTCGGCCTCAGATCACGATCAGGTCGGCTTGCAACGCGCCGGCCTGCTTCAGTGCTTCGAGGATCGCCATCAAGTCACCCGGCGCCGCGCCGACCTGGTTCACCGCACGGACGATCTCGTCGAGGGTGGTGCCCGGGCCGAATTTGAACATCGGTTTGGCCTCTTGCTCAGCGTTCACCCGCGAGCGTGGCACCACAGCGGTCTGGCCGTTGGACAACGGGCCTGGCTGGCTGACGATCGGGTCTTCGGTGATGGTCACGGTCAGGCTGCCGTGGGTCACGGCGGCTGGCGAGACTTTGACGTTCTGGCCGATGACGATGGTGCCGGTGCGCGAATTGATGATGACTTTCGCCACCGCCTGACCCGGATCCACTTCAAGGTTTTCGAGGATCGACAGGTAGTCGACGCGCTGGCTCGGATCGAGCGGTGCCGTGACGCGTACCGAGCCGCCGTCGATGGCTTGCGCCACGCCAGGGCCGAGCATGTCGTTGATCTTGTCGACGATGCGCTTGGCGGTGGTGAAGTCGGAACGGTTGAGGTTCAAGGTCAGGCTGTTGCCTTGGTTGAAACCACTCGGCACCGAACGCTCAACCGACGCACCGCCGGGGATGCGACCGGCCGACGGAACGTTAACGGTGATCTTCGAACCGTCACGGCCTTCGGCATCAAAACCGCCGACCACCAGGTTGCCCTGAGCGATGGCGTAAACGTTGCCGTCGATACCCTTGAGCGGGGTCAGCAACAGTGTGCCGCCGCGCAGGCTCTTGGAGTTACCGATCGAGGACACGGTGATGTCGACCTGCTGACCCGGTTTGGCGAACGCCGGCAGATCGGCACTCACCGACACCGCCGCGACGTTCTTCAATTGCACGTTGCCCGAGCCCGGCGGCACTTTGATGCCGAACTGCGAGAGCATGTTGTTGAAGGTCTGCAGGGTGAACGGGGTCTGCGTCGTCTGGTCACCGGTGCCATTAAGCCCGACCACCAGGCCGTAGCCGATCAACTGGTTGGAACGCACGCCAGAAATACTGGCGATGTCTTTCAACCGTTCGGCGTGTGCAGTGAAAGCCGCAGACATCAACAGCGCGGCCACCATAAGGCTTTTCAGATTCAACGTAGCCACCTAGAAAGGGAACAGCGGGCTGAGGAAGAAACGGTCGAACCAGCCTGGCTGACTCGCATCGGCAAATGAGCCTGTGCCCGAGTAGGTGATGCGTGCATCGGCGACGCGAGTCGACGACACGGTGTTGTCGGTGGCGATGTCATCAGCACGCACCAGACCGGCAATGCGCACCAGCTCATCGCCGGTGTTCAGCGTCATCCACTTCTCGCCGCGCACGGCGATGATGCCGTTGGGCAGCACGTCCGCCACGGTCACGGTGACGGAGCCGGTCAGGGTGTTGCCCTGCGCAGCCTTGCTGTCGCCCTTGGTCGCACGGTCGCCGCTGTAGCCAACGTCCAGACTCAAATCGTTACCGCCCAACGGGTTGTTGGTCACGCCGCTACCGCCGAACAGCGAGGTCAAGCCGATGCCGGTCTTGCTGTTTTTGGCGACTTGCGAGTTGGCGTTTTTGCTCGCCTGGGTTTTCTCGTTGAGGGTGATGGTGATGATGTCACCGACCCGAAACGCCTTGCGGTCGCTGTACAGGTTCTGTTCGAAACCGGCCTGATAAATCGAGCCGTTGTTGGCCGCCGCCGGCAAAGGCGTACGCGGCAACACCGGAGCGTAATAAGGGTCATTGGGCTTGGGCGTCGGTGCGACACAGCCCGCGAGCGAGACGACCCCACCCAATGCCAAAACAGATACGAAGCGTTTCATGACCCTACCTCACGGTGTTGCAGGCAGCCTCATGGCCGCCTCATAGACTGATTACAGATTCTGCGTTACGAACGAGAGCATCTGGTCGGCGGTGGAGATCACCTTGGAGTTCATCTCGTAAGCGCGCTGAGTGGTGATCATGTTGACCATCTCTTCAACGGTGCTGACGTTGGAACCTTCCAGGGTGTTCTGCAGCGTGGTGCCGAAACCGTTGAGGCCCGGGGTGCCGATTTGCGGCGCGCCGGAAGCAGCGGTTTCCAGGAACAGGTTGTTGCCCACCGCTTGCAGACCGGCCGGGTTGATGAAGTCGGCGGTTTGCAGGTTGCCGATCACCTGAGCGGCCGGGTTACCCGGAACGGTGATCGACACGGTGCCGTCAACGCCGACGGTGAAGCTCTGCGCGTTGTTCGGGATAACGATGGCTGGTTCCAGAGCGAAACCGCTGGCGTTGACGATCTGGCCATTGGAGTCGAGGTGGAAGGTACCGTCACGGGTGTAAGACGTGGTGCCGTCCGGCTGCAGAATCTGGAAGAAACCGCGACCGTCGATGGCCATGTCCAGCGGCTGCTCGGTGGTTTGCAGGCTGCCGGCAGTGAAGTTTTTCTGCGTACCGACGATGCGCACACCGGTACCCAATTGCAGGCCCGAAGGCAGTTCGCTGTCCTGAGTCGACTGGGCGCCTGGCTGACGCTTGATCTGATACAGCAGGTCTTGGAACTCGGCGCGGTCACGTTTGAAACCCGTGGTCGACACGTTCGCCAGGTTG
>NZ_JBIVJB010000056.1:0-10080 GCF_044750025.1 Pseudomonas sp. NPDC088885
TTTCGGTGAGGGTAAAGGTCGCGCCCTGGTGCAGGGTGTTCCACCACTCCACCGAGTATTTGATGATCGGAATGTTGATCACCCCGACGATGGCCAGCACCGCGCAGGCCTTGGCGGCGCTGTCGCGATTGCTGATGGCATTGCCCAGCGCAATCACGCCGAAATACAGGAACAGCAGAATCAGCATCGAGGTCAGCCGCGCATCCCAGACCCACCACGAACCCCAGGTCGGTTTGCCCCAGATCGCCCCGGTGACCAGCGCCACGGCGGTCATCCAGGCACCGATCGGCGCCGCGCATTGCAGGGCGACGTCAGCCAGTTTCATCTTCCACACCAGACCGACAATGCCGCACACCGCCAGCATCACGTAGATCGACTGCGCGAGCATCGCGGCAGGCACGTGGATATAGATGATGCGAAAGCTGTTGCCTTGCTGATAATCCGGCGGCGCGAAGGCCAGCCCCCAAACGACGCCGACGCCAATCAACAGCAACGCTGCGATGCTCAGCCACGGCAAGAACTTGCTGCTGATGCCGTAGAACCACTTCGGTGAGCCGAGCTTATGAAACCAGGTCCAGTTCATACTGTTTCCATCACGGGTGCCGCTCATCGATGTGAGCTGGCATTTGGGTCTTTGCTGATCAAATTTTGATCAGACCTCATTATTCGCCGACGCTGATCTTCAGGCCAGCAGCTATTGCAAAAGGTGTCAGGGTGATCGCCAGGGCGGTCAGGCTACCAAGCCACAGCAGATACCCGGTCGCCGGCATGCCTTGGAGGGCGGCCTGCAAGGCGCCACTGCCAAGGATCAACACCGGGATGTACAACGGCAGAATCAGCAGCGCCAACAACAGGCCGCCGCGTTTCAAACCGACCGTCAGTGCCGCGCCCACCGCGCCGAGCAAGCTCAGCACCGGTGTACCCAGCAACAACGACAACAACAAAACCGGCAGACACGCGGCAGGCAAACCGAGCATCAACGCCAGCAGAGGTGAGAGCAAAACCAGTGCCAGACCGGAGAAAAGCCAGTGTGCCAGCACCTTGGCCAATACCAGTAGTGGCAGGGGGTGCGACGAAAGGACCCACTGTTCCAGGGATCCATCTTCGAAATCACTGCGGAAAAGCCCGTCCAGCGAGAGCAGGACCGACAAAAGCGCCGCCACCCAGACTAACCCCGGGGACAGGTTTTGCAACACTTGAGTTTCCGGGCCGACGGCCAGCGGGAACAAAGCGATGACGATGGCGAAAAAAATCAGCGGATTGGCCAGCTCCGCAGGGCGGCGAAACAGCAGTCGCGATTCACGGGCAACCAGCAGGCCGAAGACACTCATACTGCCCAGTTCCCCAAATCGATATCGCGATAACCGGCCGGCATCCGGCTCAGCGTGTGGTGCGTGGTCAACACCACCAGACCGCCACGTTCACAATGCTTGGCCAGATGTTCTTCAAGTTGCGCCACGCCTTGTTTATCGAGGGCGGTGAACGGCTCGTCGAGAATCCACAGCGGCGGACTGTCCAGATACAACCGCGCCAGCGCCACGCGGCGTTGCTGGCCGGCGGACAAGCTGTGGCAGGGAACATCTTCAAAACCGCGCAATCCTACGGCTGCCAGCGCTTGCCAGATCGCCTCGCGTTCGGCGGGATGATGCAGGGCGCAGAGCCACGAGAGATTCTCTTCCGGGGTCAGCAAATCCTTGATCCCGGCAGCATGGCCGATCCACAACAGGTTGCGCGCCAGTTCGCTGCGCTGCTCAGTCAGCGGCAAACCGTTGAGCAGGACTTGACCGTCGGTCGGCTGCATCAATCCGGCCAACAGGCGTAATAAACTGGTTTTACCGCTGCCGTTGGGACCGCTGATTTGCAACATATTGCCACTGGCCAGTCTCAATTCGAGATTCTCGAAGAGCAGCCGCAGGTCACGTTCACACGCGAGGGCAACAGTTTGCAGGACAGGACTGGTCAAGGGATCACGGGCCTTATACGGTTCAAGTCGGCTCTGGCGCGGCCGTTAAAGAGATGCAGCATAAATGCAATGACGGCTCGATCTAGAGAGCTGCGTCAAACAATTGCTATGTTTTTTTGAACGAATCGCAAGACGGGCGGCATTATACATGGCGTGCCCGACTCCCCAGAGTGCATTTTCTAAAGGTTGTTTCACTGTATGACAGGCGAAATGAACATCCTTCCGCTCCCGCAGGCCACACCGGCGACTGCTCGCCCGCAGGTCGGTGAGCTGCTCAAGCTGCTGACACCGGTCGAAGGCTTGATCGGCGCCGGCCAGAGTGCCAAGGCCGAGGTGTTGTCGCTGAAGCAGGCGGATCAGACCTTTCAATTGTTGCTCAAAGTGACGCTGGACAGCGGCCGCCAGACCACCGTGCAAGCGACCAGCAATCTGCCATTGCTGCAAGGCACCAGCATTGCCATCACCCAACCCTCGGCCGGCAATCTGGCGATCACCGTGCAACAGGCCATCGCCAGCAGCGTCGCCGCCCTCACCCGCATTGATACGTCGCAATTGCCCGTGGGCACGTTGCTGCAAGGCAAAGTCCTGACTTCGCAGCTACTGCCGCAAACGCCGGGGCAAGCGACGGTGTTCCGCTCGCTGGTCAGTTTGCTCAACACCGCGCAGAGCGGCAGCACGCTGACCATCGACAGCCCGCAACCGCTGCGCATCGGCACGTTGCTCTCGGCGTTGGTGGAAGATGCGCAAACCCTGAAATTCCTGCCCCTGAGCGGCCGGCAAGAACAACTGGCCGTCAGTCAGCAACTGGTCGGCCAGCAAAGTCGCCAAGCCTCTCTGAGCGGTCTGCTGAACGCACTGCAAAATCTGCCTGCAGATAACGATCAGACTTCAGCGGACTTGCGCGCGGCGGTCGACAAACTGCTCGCCAGCCTCCCCGATCTGCAGCAAATGACCACTTCCAAAGGCGTGGCGCTGGCCTTGGCCAACAGCGGCGCCTTCCTCGAAGCCAAATTGCTCACCGGGCAGAACCCAACCCTGACCCCGGACATCAAAGCCGATCTGCTCAAACTGATCGCGCAACTGTCGCCGGGAGCGCCGGGCAACGCCAGTTTCAACGCGATCATTGCGGCCAACACCTTGGCGCAAGCGCTGCCGAGTTTCGTCCGTAATGCCCTCGGCACCCTCGGCCAAGTCAGCGCAAAACCGCTGCCGAGCAGCTTCCCCCTGCCCGACCGCCTGCTGCAAAGTCTCGATGGCGAAGGCGATCTGGAGCATCTGCTGCGCCTCGCCGCCGCTGCTGTGTCGCGCCTGCAAAGCCATCAACTGTCGAGTCTCGAACAGACCGGCGTCACCGATGACGGCCGTCTGCTCAGCACCTGGCAGTTGGAAATCCCCATGCGAAATATGCAAGACATCGTGCCGTTGCAGGTCAAATTCCAGCGTGAAGAGGCACCGGAACGGGAGCCGCAACCGAACGAACGCCGTGACGAACGCGAGCCCAAGCAGCAACTGTGGCGCGTCGATCTGGCGTTCGACATGGAACCGCTCGGGCCAATGCAGATTCAGGCGCAACTGGTCGCCGGCAGCCTGTCCGGCCAACTGTGGGCCGAACGGGCGTACACCGCCGACCTGATCGAAAATAACCTGTTCGCCTTGCGCCAACGCCTGCTCGATCGCGGCCTCAACGTCGGCGATATCGACTGCCACCAAGGCACGCCGCCGCAAGGCAACCAAACCCGCCTCGAACACCGCTGGGTCGACGAAACCGCATGAACGATTCCACCGCCCCACGCCAGGCCATCGCTCTTAAATACGACGGCAACCACGCCCCGACCCTCACCGCCAAAGGTGACGACGAACTGGCCGAAGAAATCCTGCGCATCGCCCGCGATTGCGAGGTGCCGATCTACGAGAACGCCGAGTTGGTGCGCTTGTTGGCGCGGATGGAATTGGGCGACAGCATCCCCGAGGAGCTGTACCGCACCATCGCCGAGATCATCGCGTTTGCGTGGAATCTGAAGGGGAAATTCCCCGAAGGGCAGGATCTGGAGGCGCCGATGGTGGAGAAGGACATCACCGAGCGCGGGGATGATTATTGAGTCTTCGAAGACGCCTTCGCGAGCAAGCCCGCTCCCACATTGGTTCGGCGTACACCGATCTAATGTGGGAGCGGGCTTGCTCGCGAATAGGCCATCAGCCTTGGCGCAAAAATCAGTTTTTATGCAGTTTACGCATCAACTCCGCCTCAGCCTGGGTCAACCCGCATGACTGAGTCAGTTCATCAACGCTCGCGCCCATCCCCACCAGTTTCGCCGCTTGGGCGAATGACAGGCTCGACGGGTCGCGTTGTTCCAGTGCAACAAGCTTGTCCGGCAACGGTGCGACGACCGAGCGCAGCTCGTGCAGGGCTTCGCCCATGCGCACGTTGCCGTTCTGGTAGTCGTCGACTCGTTTGGCCAGGTCTTTGATGCGCTGATCACGCAGCGCATCGCCCTGGGCCTGTTGCGCAGCGATTAGTTTCTGCGCCTTGATGTACGCCAGAAACATTGCCAGCGTGCCTGCCCAGAAGAGGAACAGGACAATGACCGCGACTTCAAGAATCAATCAGATGTTCTCCAGATCCGACCATTCTTCTTCGCTCATCATCTTGTCCAGTTCGACCAGAATCAGCAGCTCGCCGTTCTTGTTGCACACGCCCTGGATAAACTTCGCCGACTCTTCGTTGCCGACGTTCGGCGCGGTCTCGATTTCCGACTGACGCAGGTAAACCACTTCGGCCACGCTGTCGACCATGATGCCAACGACTTGCTTGTCGGCTTCGATGATGACGATGCGGGTGTTGTCGCTGATCTCGGCATTCATCAGGCCGAAGCGCTGGCGAGTGTCGATCACGGTGACGACGTTACCGCGCAGGTTGATGATGCCCAGCACGTAGCTCGGCGCGCCCGGCACCGGAGCGATCTCGGTGTAGCGCAGCACTTCCTGAACGCGCATCACGTTGATGCCGTAGGTTTCGTTGTCCAGCTTGAAGGTTACCCATTGCAGGATCGGATCTTCAGAACCCTTTGCCGCCGTCGCCTTATCGTTCATACCCTAGCCCCTCGAAGTACCGCGTGTGGCGGTTTATGTTTCGTCGCCGGCATTTGTACGCCGGTACTGTCTGTTATGTCGGTTTGTGGTTCGGCTTACTGCCGGACATGTGCTTCGCCCCGCCGCTGGCGATCAACTCGGCCAGTGCAGCGACATCGAGCAAGGCGCACATGTGTTCAATCACGGTGCCGGCGAGCCATGGCCGCTGACCCCGGTGACTTCTCCATTTGATTTCATTCGGATCCAGACGCAACGAGCGGCTGACCTGATGCACCGCCAGCCCCCACTCGTAACCTTGTACCGAAATCACGTACTGCAAGCCCTGACGGAAGTCATCGCGATAGCGATCCGGCATGACCCAGCGCGCGGTGTCCAGGACTTTCAAATTACCGGCCTGACTCGGCAGAATGCCGAGGAACCACTCCGGCTGACCGAACAGCGGCGTCAGCTCTTGCCCGGCCAGCGAATAGATCGAACCGAGGCACACCAGCGGCACCGCCAGGGTTAGCCCGGCAACGTCGAACAGCAGGCATTCGAACGCATCTGCGGCCCACGCCGGGCGGCCATCGGTTTCCACCGGTGGCGGCGTGTTGCTTGGCGGCAGATGCACTTCCACCACGGGCGGAATCAGTGTCTGTGGCGCCGGCGCTTCAATTTCAGGTTCAGGCTCAGGCGCCGGTGGTTCCGGCACTGTCAGCAGTTGTGTTTGCAGCAACGGCGCCAACGTAGAAACCGACGCGCGCGTTTCTTCAATCAACGCCACAGGGGCCTTGGCAACAGGCGCTGCGGCAGGTGCGGCAACCGGTGCGGCAGCCTTTTGCGCATCACGCGCCTGCTCTTCCAGCACGGCTGCCTGAAACTCATCCAGCGCCTCAGGCTGCGCTTCGACTACCGCCGGCAATTCTTCCGGAAGATCATTGAGTAAATCCTCCAGATAAGACTGCAACGCCAACTGCGGACGCGAAGTCAGCTTCACCGGCCGATTCATGCGCAGCCCTCTGTAGGAGCTGCCGCAGGCTGCGATCTTTTGCTCTTTTCAAGGAGGCCACACAGCGAGATCAAAAGATCGTAGCCTGCGCCAGCTCCTACACAAGTCAAAGTCATTCAAGCCACCTGCGCGACGAGTTGCTGCGCCAGCAGATGCTTGAGCAGCGCGCGGTAAGCGAGAACGCCACGGCTCTTGCCGTCGAATTGCGAAGGCGTGACACCGGCACGGCTGGCGTCACGAAGACGCGTATCGACCGGGATGTAACCCTGCCAGATCTCTTCCGGAAATTTATCGCGCAGCACGCGCAAAGTACCCAGCGACGCCTGCGTACGCCGATCAAACAGCGTCGGCACAATGCTGAACGGCAGCGCCTGCTTGCGTGAACGGTTGATCATCGCCAGCGTGTTGACCATGCGCTCCAGGCCTTTGACGGCGAGGTGTTCGGTCTGCACCGGGATCACCAGTTGCTGGCTCGCGGCCAGCGCGTTGACCATCAGCACACCGAGCAACGGCGGGCTGTCGATGATCGCGTAATCGAAGTCCTGCCACAGTTGCGCCAGACTCTTGGCGATCACCAGACCGAGGCCACTCTGCCCCGGCGACTGCCGCTCAAGGGTCGCCAGTGCGGTGCTCGACGGCAACAGTGAAATACGTTCGTCACTGGTCGACAACAGCAACTGCCCCGGCAGGCCTTGCGGCACGCTGCCCTTGTGCAGAAACAGGTCGTAGTTGCTGTGTTCCAGGCTGTCGGGGTCGTAGCCGAAATAGCTGGTCATCGAGCCGTGCGGGTCGAGATCGACCACAACCACGCGCTTGCCCGCCTCGGCCAGCAACCCGGCTAAAGCGATGGAAGATGTGGTTTTACCGACACCACCCTTTTGATTGGCGACTGCCCAGACTCTCATTCGGTTCGTTCCTCCCGGCCGATATGCTCGACCGAGACATAGCTCAGCGTGTTAATGCGGGTGACGGAGAATTGACGGCACTCTCGCGTCCCGGCGTCTTGACCGGGGTCGGTGCAGTTTGTGTGCCAGCGCGCTTCAACGCGGCGTCCGGTTGCGCATTGGCCGTCCCGGTGCCCGTCAGGCTGCGGCGGACATCGAGATTGCGCGACACCACCAACACCACCCGACGATTCTTCGCGCGGCCCTCAACGGTGGCGTTGTTCGCCACCGGTTGAAATTCGCCGTAACCCACCGACGCCAATCGGCCAGGGTTCACACCCTGCATCGCCAGCATGCGCACGATGCTCGCCGAACGCGCCGAGGACAGTTCCCAGTTGGTCGGGTACTGCGCGGTGCGGATCGGCTGATCATCGGTGAAGCCTTCGACGTGAATCGGGTTATCGAACGGTTTCAGAATCGCCGCGACCTTGTCGATGATGTTGAACGCGATGTCACTCGGCATGGCGTCGCCACTGCCGAACAACAGGCTGGAATTGAGTTCGATCTCGACCCACAACTCGTTGCCGCGCACGGTCATCTGGTTGGACGCGATCAAGTCGCCGAACGCGGCGCTGATGTCATCGGAGATGCTTTTCAGCGGATCGCTGGCCCCGGCGATACCGGCATCAATCTGCTCGGCATCCTTGACCAGCGGCTTGGCCGGAGTGGTGGTTTTCGGTCGCTCATCACCAATAGGAATCGGTTTGAGCGCGCGGTCGGAGTCTTTGAAAACACCGACCAGCGCCTCGGAAATTTCTTTGTACTTGCCTTCGTTGATCGACGAAATCGAGTACATCACCACGAAGAACGCGAACAGCAAGGTGATGAAATCCGCGTAGGACACCAGCCAGCGCTCGTGGTTGACGTGTTCTTCCTGATGCCTGCGACGAGCCATGAGGTTATTCCCTTAATCCATGAAGCCTTGCAGCTTCAACTCAATGGAGCGAGGGTTTTCACCTTCGGCGATCGACAGGATCCCTTCCAACAACATTTCGCGATAACGCGACTGCCGCAACGCGATTGCCTTCAGCTTGGCCGCCACCGGCAACAACACCAGGTTGGCACTGGCGACACCGTAAATGGTGGCGACGAATGCGACGGCAATGCCGCTGCCCAGTTGCGTCGGATCGGCCAGATTGCCCATCACGTGGATCAGGCCCATCACCGCACCGATGATGCCGATGGTGGGCGCGTAACCGCCCATGCTTTCGAAGACTTTCGCGGCTTCGATGTCGCGCGCTTCCTGGGTGTAGAAATCCACTTCGAGGATGCTGCGAATCGCTTCCGGCTCGGCGCCATCGACCAGCAGTTGCAGGCCTTTGCGCGAGTAATTATCCGGTTCAGCATCGGCCACGCCTTCCAGACCCAGCAGGCCTTCCTTGCGCGCGGTGAGGCTCCAGTTGACGACACGGTCGATGCCGCCGGCCAGATCAACCCGGGGCGGAAACAGGATCCACGCCAGAATCTGCATGGCGCGTTTGAACGCGCTCATCGGCGATTGCAGCAACGCCGCGCCGACGGTGCCGCCGAGGACGATCAACGCCGCAGGACCGTTGGCCAGCGCACCGATGTGGCCGCCCTCAAGGTAATTGCCGCCGATGATGGCGACGAACGCCATGATGATCCCGATAAGGCTTAAAACATCCATCAGATACATGCCTCGACGATGTGCTTGCCGATCTCGTCCAGGCTGTACACCGCGTCGGCGAGGTCAGCTTTGACGATGGCCATCGGCATGCCGTAGATCACGCAACTGGCCTCGTCCTGCGCCCAGATCGAGCTGCCGCCCTGCTTGAGCAAACGCGCGCCTTCACGGCCGTCGGCGCCCATGCCGGTGAGCACCACCGCCAGAACTTTGTCACCGTAGGACTTGGCCGCTGAGCCGAAGGTGATGTCCACGCACGGCTTGTAATTCAGACGCTCGTCGCCCGGCAGAATCTTCACCGCGCCACGGCCGTCGATCATCATTTGCTTGCCACCCGGCGCAAGCAATGCCAGCCCCGGACGCAGGATGTCGCCATCCTCGGCTTCCTTGACGCTGATGCGGCAGAGCTTGTCGAGACGCTCGGCAAACGCTTTGGTGAATGCCGCCGGCATGTGCTGGATCAACACGATCGGTGCCGGGAAGTTCGCTGGCAACTGAGTCAACACCCGTTGCAGCGCAACCGGGCCGCCCGTCGAGGTGCCGATGGCAACCAGTTTGTAAGCCTTGCGTTTCGGTGCCGGCGACGAAGCGCTGGCGGCCGGTGCACGGGTTGCAACCGGAGCATGCACAGGCGCTGGCGCTGGACGCACCGCAGCGCTGCTGCTGTGGCTGCTGCTGTGGCTACTGAAACTTGATGCAGTCGGAGCAGGCGTCGGTGCAGGCGCAGCCACTGGAGCCGGCGCACTGTAAGCACTGAAACGACGATTGCTGCGCGAGATGCTGTGCACCTTTTCGCACAGCAGTTGTTTGACCTTCTCGGGATTGCGCGAGATGTCTTCGAAATTCTTCGGCAGGAAATCCACCGCGCCGGCGTCCAGCGCATCGAGGGTGACCCGAGCGCCTTCGTGGGTCAGCGAGGAGAACATCAACACCGGGGTCGGGCAGCGCTGCATGATGTGCCGCACCGCCGTGATGCCGTCCATCATGGGCATCTCGTAGTCCATGGTGATCACGTCCGGCTTGAGCGCCAGTGCCTGATCGATGGCCTCTTTACCGTTGGTTGCAGTGCCGACCACCTGGATGCTCGGATCCGCTGAAAGAATTTCCGAGACGCGGCGGCGGAAAAAACCCGAATCGTCCACCACCAGGACTTTGACTGCCATAAACACTCCATTAGGTGCAGCGGAGCGTGATCGCCCCGCCGCCCCGGATTCAAATACGCCGTGCGGCGTAACGCTTGAGCATGCTTGGAACATCGAGAATCAGCGCGATGCGGCCGTCACCGGTGATGGTGGCGCCGGACATGCCCGGAGTGCCCTGCAGCATTTTGCCCAATGGCTTGATGACCACTTCTTCCTGGCCGACCAGTTGATCGACGACGAAGCCGATCCGCTGAGTGCCCACCGAAAGGATCACCACATGGCCTTCGCGCTGCTCTTCGTGAGCGGCG